>NZ_JADPGO010000014.1:0-93275 GCF_015668165.1 Blautia sp. 1001283B150304_161114_C9
TATAATTTTTGAAAATTCATGTATAGAATAATATTTACTCAAAGAATCAACTCCTTTCAATAATATTCTACTCTAATATCTTATAACACTCAACATGTACTTATATGATTTTATAATTTATATTTAACTGTTAATAACCTCCTGAAATTCATTTGGAGATAATATGAAAAAAATAGGAAGAAAAATTAAGAACATTTCTCCTCCGCGGAGGCATTGTCCCAGGAAAAATTGGATAAATAGATATGCAAAAGTGGTTTTCCGCGGAGAATAAAAGTATTTTGAGATGCAAAAAAGACTCCAGTCATATTAACTGAAGTCTCTTTCCATTCTGATCACTTTTTGTAATCCGTCACGCTGCAGGTTGGTAATCCTTTGGTATCCCATGACATACCTGCCTTTTTCTTCCATGTCCGGCTGCCAAGCAGGAATCCGCCAGACTGCGCATCCAGAATATACCATTTGCCGCCAACTCTTACCTGATTCCACTGATGGCTTGGGTTACTTGCCTTGGAGTCTGCATGTACATATCTGCAGTCTACTCCGATTGCATCACAGAGTGCTTTCATGGCTCTGGCATATCCGGAGCATTGTGCTTCTCCATATACCAATGCACCCCAGGCGGTGTTTGCATAATTATACTGCCAGCCTTTATAAGCGTAGCTGCAGTTGCTGCGGAGATAATTATATGCAGTCAGTACCCTGTCATAGTCTGACATTCCTTTACGGATGTAATTGATCTTGAAACTCTGGACAACACTCCGGACCTGTGCCAGATGCTGCGCGTCCAGATACGGACCGTAGACGCTGCCATACTGATAATCACCTTTTACAGTTGCTGTTTTTAAGGTGATCTTTCGGGCTTTGCTTTTGGAACTGTAAATATTTTTGCCCTTTATGACTCTGTACGCCAGCACTCTGTACTGATAAGTCTTTCCGGCCTGTACATTTTTGTCAGTTGTGGAGATTACATTTCTTTTTTTGACATTTTTCAGGAATGACCACTTTCCGTTATCATATCGGTACACCCTGTAGCCGTCTGCCTGTGCGATATAGCTCCAGGAAAGATTTACGGTTTTATTGTCCGTGGAGTAACACTTGTAAAGCTCCGGTGTCTGCAGATTGGCCTTTACATCAATGATATTTGATACAATCTCCACGCTATATTCTCCGCTGTCCGGATCATACACCATGTCGCCATAGACCAGTCTGTAGGAATATTGATGTCCGGCTTTTGCCGTAGTATCTACAAAAGTCAGATTTCCCTCCACGCATGTATCATGGGAATAGCACTGTACCTTGAAATTGTCTCCGTAGTTCATATACAGATTGTCACCGAGGACTTCCCAGAAGTCTCCTATTACCCTGAAACTATCCAGTTTTTCTAATTTTCCACCTTGAGATACCGGCTTTTCTGAACGATAGATGTCTATTCGATTAGAGTCTGGAGTGGCTACCTCTGCCTTAAACTGAATCTGACTTGCCTCTATAGACTTTCCGTCATATATTTTCAAGAGTTTTGTATCTTCTCTTTGCGCTGCATTTACCGTAAAACCTGTTCCGAGACATATCCATAATGTCATTATTATCAGCAAAAATATTGATTTCTGTATAAATGAGTTTTGTTTTCTTTCTTCTAATTTCATGGTTTTCCCTCTTTTATTTTGATGTAATTCCTTGAGAATGCCCGGTAGATACAACTTAGGCTTGAAAAGGATTCATGTCCTGCAACGACCAGACAGAAATTACATTCCTAATTTCTGTTTGGTATTTGAAAGTTCTTTTCTTATTAAGTTGTTATTTGATGACTGAGCAAAGCTATACCATGTAGCGTTTGCATGATATTTCTTGTAATAAGTTTCATACATATTCCCTGAGGTTTTCTTGCCGTCCATATACCAGTCTCCTTCCATTGCATCCCCCTTCCATATGAACTTGTGGACCAGTCCAACAGACCCATCTTTTTTGGTTCCATAGTAATAATTATCCCCACACGCATTACCAGTTAGCTCTAACAGATATTTTCCGTTGTATTTACATATACCCAAACCTCCAAAATATGGCATATTGTTTCCAGACCATGAAATACGTGAGGTAACCCGTTTTGCAGATTTTCCGCCATACTTCCACAATTCTACATGATATTGAACTTTGTCTTTGTTATACCTTTCTGTTTGGTATGTCAGGATAAGTTCGTTGATGTCGTCATTATTGAAATCCAACAATTTGGCATAGCATAGTCCCGTCCAAAACTGTTTCTGCTCATTTAATTGAGCTTCCCCATATTTTTTCTCATAACTTTGTATCAGATTCCGGTAAGCTGAAGTTGGATCTTTGATATTTCCTTCTTTTTTGACCGTTACCTTGCAGACGAGATTGTAAGTATCGCCATACTGTTTAACTTTACACCTGATATAAGTTGTACCGGCTTTTTTTGCCTGGATCTCGCCGGAAGAATTGACTTTTGCTACCTTCTTGTTATCAGAAGAATACTTTACGTTTGACAAATAACTGATGCCTGTACAAGGGAACTCTTTTTTCTCCTTTACTTTCAGTGTGATCTTTGTGGTATCCGTATCCGGCTTCAGGGATGCAAGTTTTACTTTCTTTTTCGTCCAGAAAAATACAAAGGGAACCATATGCCATAATCAATGCATCCGCATCTGCGAACGCCTGATAATCATAAACTACATTGAACTGATAATCATAATCATCTTCCGTATCTTCGCCAAAATAAGATTTATAGTAATAACTACTGTGAATCCCAAGAAAAACAGAACATTTACGTCCATAGACTTAGCTGCATGAAAAATACCCTGCATCAGATTCATCGTATGCGGTGAATTTGCATTTCCGATCATTACACCAATCGTATACCTTTTCTCCATACGTATGCTCCCTTTCCACAAGTCTTTGTTTTCGTTTTATTTTACAATATTTTTTTGCCATCATTCAATATATTTTAGTTGTTTTTACCAAATTATTTAAATATCTGCAACCCCTTTCCCGTTTACAGGATTCTACGCCTCATGCGGAGCACTATATATCACAGGTACATTACGAAGTAATTTCCTGCGACATACAAAAATTACCGCCTGGTCTATTTCAATCCGCAGTAATTTTCATTTTCTGTTATTCAGATTTCATGATCAGTAGATTGTCACTGCCATAATTATATATACAAGAATAGATACCAGACAGTACATAGAGTTTGTTGTGGAAACATAAGCGCTTCCTTCTTCATCTTTCATAAAAGTCTGCATACTGAATGTGGCCGGTGCTGACATATAACTGATAATTGCAAGATTGACCAGCCGATCATCACCTACCAGATAATGTACAGCAACAAGAACTCCTGCGATCATCACTGCCTGAAGCAATACACGTAAGATGATCGTGGCAATGCATGGCTTTAATAATTTCGCATTCAGTTCCATGCTGTATCCCACTACCAGTAAAATAATGGCAGTCACAGATGTGGTGAGAATATTTTCCACACTCTGGTACACGCCTCCGAAAGGACTGTCTAAAACTGCAAGGATCACCTTCGATAATCCTGCAATAATTCCCAGGATACTTGCAATAAATGCCGGAGTCTTTAATGCACTGAAAAACAGTTTTTTCACATCAATCTTCTCACCGTTTTCCACCTGTCCCAGCATTCCCATATATACACTGAATCCAAACAACAGTCCGGCAATATCCAGAACTGCAATACGGGAAAGATTTTCACTGCCACAGAGGCTTGTATATAACGGATAGGCCATAAGTCCCCCTTCATATACGCTTACCATAAACGGTAGATATTTCTGATAGGTTCCTTTCAGAAATGGCTTCAGCAAAAAGCCCAGACCAAAGGATACTACCAGCATTACAAACATGATCAAAATCAGGATTCCGGTTTCTTTATTATATTCCGCTGTTGCCAGAGCATGAAAAATAGCAACCGGAAGCATAACATTCGTTACAAGCACCTTCATGTTATTGATTCCGTCTCTGGTCAGAATCTTCCATTTTCTGCACAGCATACCGACCACGATCATAACCAGTACAGGCAGAACAATTTCTAATACATTCACTTTTTTACTCCTCCTAATATATAACTCAGCTTTGTTTATTGTAACTCAAAAAAACATTTTTCGCCACCTATACTTTCTGTTGTATTTTCACTTTTTTGCAGTTATAATTTTATGTGAATTTACGAAAAAAAAGGAGAACTCAAATGAATACTTTCAGCATTCTGACTGCTCAGATCGGAATGTTCGTGATCTACATGCTTGCAGGCGTGATCCTGATCCGCACACGGGTTATGAACAGAGAAAATCTTGAAGTCATTTCAAAATTTGTAATAAAACTGGCGCTTCCTGTAATGATTTTTATCAATACTGTAAACGGAGTGGAACGTAAAACTCTTTTTCATTCACTGAGCATTTTTCTGATTGCGGGAATTATGTATATATGTCTGTTTTTACTCAGCTACATATCTGGTATTTTTTTTCATCTGCATGGTAACCACAGGCAGCTTTACAGTGCCATGAGCGTATTCGGAAATGTGGGATTTATGGGTATTCCCATAGTAACCAGTATTTATCCGGAAAACGGTATGCTCTACATCTGTGTATTTACCATTATTGATCAGCTCATGCTGTGGACAGCAGGTGTACGCCTTACTTCAGGTACAGACAGTCAAAAAAACCGTTTTGATTTCCGGAAGCTGATCAATCCTGTTACTGTTTCCATCTTTCTTGCTGTGATCTGTGTGCTGACAGGAATCCGGCTTCCTGAAGTTCTGAACAATTCCCTTCAGAAAATCGGCCAGACCGCCACACCTCTCGCAATGATCTATCTTGGCGGTGTTTTCGCCTGTATCGATGTACTGAAAAATATCCGGAGACTGGATTATTATGGAATTGTCATCCTAAAAATGCTTTTGTTTCCGCTTTTCTTCTATGTATTACTTGGATATCTTCCGGTTTCTTCAGAAATCCGCACTACCATGGCTCTGACTTCTGCAATGCCAGTTATGTCCTCTGTGGTAATGATGGCAAATGCCTACGGATCAGATGGCGATTATGCAATGGGTGGAATTCTTGTTACAACTATCTGTTCTGTTTTTACACTTCCATTTATTTACTGGATTTTTCATTTTATCGGATGATTTAAATATAATACTTTTTTATAAATATTTACAAATTTCATTTATAAAAAAGTGTGGTATACCACCTCTACGACAGCGCTTTCCGCATTCTGGATATCCGCAACAATCTTCTGGAGAATTTCACCGGTTCCAGAAAGCAGATCATTGATCTGGCAGCCTCCACCATTCCTTCTTCTTATCTCCTTCCTGAACTTCTCGCAGGTTTTGGCAGAATGTATCCTGATGTATATTTCCATTCCTGGCAGACAGACAGTTCCGGCGCTATTAACCGTGTACTGGATGGGACCGTAGACCTGGCTTTGACAGGACAGAATACAGGAGACGACAGCTGTGTATTTATTCCCTTCTGTCAGGATAATATGGTGATTGCTACCCCTGTGAATGATCATTATTTAAACTTAAAACAAAAAGAACAACCTGTTGTTTTTCAGGACTTTATCAAGGATCCTGTTATCATCAGGGAAAAAGGCTCCGGAACCAAAAAGGAAATGGATATTTTTCTGGAAAATGCCGGTATTGAACCTTCCAGTCTGAATGTAGTAGCCCGCATGAATGACCTGCAAAAAACAAAGCAGATTCTTCTGTTTCCATTAGAAGAATCTGCTCACAAACGCAGTTTTTATATTGTTTACAGTAAAAACAGAATTCTGAAATCCCATTCATTCACTATGTAAAAGAATACTATCAGACAGTCTGATTAATATTCTGATATTTTTTTGGCATCCAATTTCCCTTCCATGCATAGATAAGCATGAGTACCATTCCTACAGCCCATGAAACAGGATACAGTACATATATAATATCAATGCTGGTGAAATGTGGAACCACAAACTGAATCCACAGAATACGGAACAGGCATAATGCAAGCAGCATCACTACCATGGGAGGTACCGTCTTTCCTGTTCCGCGAATGGTTCCTGCCAGGGAATGCATAATTCCCAGAAGGAAATAGAACGGGCAGAAATATTTCATTGCCTGTGCCCCATAATAGATTACTTCTTTATCACTGCTGAAAATCCCTATGATCGGTCTGGAAAAGGTCAGCAGGAGAATTCCTGTCACGATCGTATAAAGCACGCTCATTCCAAGAGTTACTCTCAATCCTTTCCTGATTCTGTCTGTTTTTCCCGCACCATAGTTCTGACCGGTAAAAGTCGTTGCTGCCATACTAAAACTCATTACCGGCAGAATGTTAAACCCATCTACTTTCAGGTATGCACCAAAACCCGCCATTGCACTGGCTCCGAATCCATTGACACCAGATTGTACCAGTACATTTGAAAAGGAGATTACCGTGTTTTGAATTGCAGTCGGCAGACCTACCTGGATAATCCGTCCTGCCATTGTTCTATCAATGGAAAGTTTCTTCGGATTTATGCGGTAAATATCCGGAACTCTCATCAAAAACCATAATGCAAAAATGCAGGAAAGTACCTGGCTGATATCTGTTGCAATTGCAGCACCCTCGACTCCCATGTGCATTCCGCCGATAAGCCATAAATCCAGAAAAATATTGGAAAACGAAGCTACTGCCAGATACATCAGCGAACGTCTGGAGTTACCTACTGCATTCAGGATCCCCGCTGCCATATTATAGATGACATTAAAAACCAGTCCATAAGAATAAATTCTCAAATACAGAACTGACTGATTCATTACTTCTTCCGGAGTTCTCATCCACCTGAGAATTGCAGGTGAAAATACAATTCCAGCGATAGTAAGAACAATTCCCAGAATAAGCGCAAGCATCAAGGCTGTATGTGCAGAACGCTGAACGCCATTCTCATCTCCTGCTCCATAAAACTGGGATACAATAACTCCCGCACCTGCAGATGCCCCCATACTGAATGCAATCAGCAGACAAATCAGCGACGTACTGGAACCAACTGCAGCCAGTGCATTGCTGCCCACAAAATTTCCTACAATAATTGAGTCCACTGTATTGTACATCTGTTGGAGCAGATTTCCCAGTATCAATGGAATAGAAAACAGAAGAATCTGTCTCCAGATGGTCCCTTCTGTCATGGTACTGATCGATTTTAACTTCACACTCTTACTCTTTTCATATGCTGCCACTCTCATTCCCCCATTCATATATTATTGCTGTTCACAACGCGTCCGGCAGCACCCTTCGGCATTCCTATTATAAAATATTTTATATAAAAATCAAGCCGCCACTATTTATAGCATTGCATTTCCTGTCAGTTTACTGTACAATACTTTTATATTGTAAAGTACGAAACAGGAGGTAATTTATTATGGCTTTTGATATCACACCTTATGTAGATATGTCCCCAAAGAAAGTTCGTGAACTGATCCGCAAGGGAGTTATTGATTTCCCCACTGCAGGAATGTGCCGTGGCTATGCGCAGGCAAATCTGGTAATTCTGCCACCGGAATATGCTGCAGATTTTGAAGAATTTGCACACAAGAATCCATTTCCGTGTCCAATTCTCGAGATTATCAAAGGAACTCCTGAAACTCATGACATGGGTGAGGGCGGAAATATCTGCACGGATATCCCGAAATACCGGATTTATGAAAACGGTGTATTTACAAAAGAAATTACTGACGCTTCCGAGTATTGGAAAGAGGGATATGTTGGATTTCTTATCGGCTGTTCTTTCTCATTTGAAGAAGCACTGATTAGAGAAGGGATTGAAATCCGTCATATCGCCCAGGGACGAAATGTACCGATGTTCAAAACTAACATTCAGACAGTTCCTGTTGGTCCATTTTCCGGTCCTATGGTCTGCTCCATGCGCCCGATGACACCGGAAAACGCAAAAAAAGCTTATGACATTACTTTCAAAATGCCGAATGTTCATGGTGCCCCTGTACATATGGGAGATCCGAAAGAGGTCGGTGTTGATGACGTTATGAAACCTGATTACGGTGAAGCAGTGGATATTTACGAAGGGGAAATTCCTGTGTTCTGGCCATGCGGCGTAACTCCGCAGGCAGCAATTGAGAATGCCAAACCGCCAATCGCTATCACTCATGCTCCCGGACATATGTTCATTACAGATATTCCGAATGCAGAGTTAAACGACTATCTGGAAGCAAAAAAGAAATAATCAGAAAGCAGCAGAAACCATGGAATTTACATTTCCCAACTATTATAAAGAATTTTCTTGCATTGCCGGGTCCTGTCCGGATACCTGCTGTGCAGGATGGCAGATTGTTATTGACAATAAAACCCTGAAGAAATATCAGCATTTCAAAGGTCCTTTTCACAATCGACTGCACAACGATATCGACTGGAAGGAACATGTCTTCCGCCAGTACAACCGACGGTGTGCATTTCTGAACGAAGAAAATCTGTGTGATATTTACACAGAAGCAGGTCCGAAAATGCTTTGCGACACCTGCAGAAATTATCCACGACACATTGAAGAATTTGAGGGCCTGCGTGAGATTTCTTTGTCCCTTTCCTGCCCGGAAGCAGCAAGAATTCTGCTGTCTCAGAAAGAAAAAGTTCATTTTGTTACCATCGAAAAGGAAGCCGCTGAAGAAACCTATGATGATTTTGATTACTTTTTATTTACTGCACTGATGAATACCAGAGATCTTCTGATAAAAATCATCCAGAACAGAAATGTCCCCATACGGAAACGCCTGTGGAAAGTACTTGCCATCACACATGATTTTCAGCTGTGTTTAAATAAAAACGAACTTTTTAAATGGGAAGAGATTCGGAAACGTCATGAAGATTCCGGATTCGGAAAAACATTTTGTGATAAAGTTCATTCCAGAATGAATACTTCTGACACATCAAAGGATCTATTTAAAAACATGTGGAAAACTATTGTTCCGGAAATGGAAGTTCTTCGTCCCGGATGGAAAGAATTTCTGAAGGAACGTCTTGATTCCTTATATATTTCTTCAGGAGAAAACGATTATATATATCAGAAAAGCGAATTTGATTTCTACTGTCCGGACTGGCAGATTCAGGAAGAACAGCTTCTGGTTTACTGGATTTATACTTATTTCTGTGGTGCAGTCTATGACGATGAAATCTTTACCAAGGTTAAAATGGCTGTCGTCTGTACTTTGTTTATCCATGAGCTTGATGTCGGAACATATCTGAAAAACGAACATCATTTTAACCTGAATGATCAGATTCAGATCTGTTATCAGTTCTCCAGAGAGCTTGAGCATTCGGATCTTAATCTGAATAAATTTCAAGAACTGATGTCTGAAAATAATATTTTCTCCTTTGAAAATCTGTTAAAGATATGCTGAATGACAAAAAACTTGCTCATTTCTTATTCTTTTTACAATTGCATTATTTGATATAAAAAACTTGTATTCTTTCGGATTTGGTAATCATCGCCTTCTATAAATTGCATTCACCCCAAATTGCGTATATTCTCCTGCTCGATATCCCCGAACAAATTCTCTATCCATTTCCCATTTTGAGATTGCTAATTCGAATTTACTCTGATAATGTCGTTGACTAATAAAGAAATCCAAATAACTTATTATTTCACTTTTGGATAAGACCTTATTATCAATCATGACCGCAAGTATTTTCTGTCGTCTGGAAGCAGATAAACCTTCTTCTTGCGAAACAGTATAACCAAACTGCATAAAAATAGATTCCTGAGCTAATCTCATTCCGTTAATACATGAATTTTTTAGGTAGGATTTTTCGTCACAAATACGACATAAAACCACGCCCATATTTCTTAATCGTATATAGGTGCTTTCCAAAATAAAATAAACTCTGCATTGTTTGCATTTTCACGAATATAATCAATGTCATTCTGTTTAAGATGAAATCTGCTCCGAAATCTGGAGTTTTCAAGTCTCTCGAACAGTTGCTTGTACCATTCATCCTTTGTCATTAAAACTCACCACTTTCTATGAAAACAGACTCTGCTGTTCATATTCCGTCTGTCGATTAAGCTGAGTCGGTGTCTGGTACAGAAGTACAGGCATTTTGTTATTATCAAACCAGTCTGTGATTTGTTCCCTTTCCAAGATCAAAGGCATGCGATCATGGATTTTTTTCATGGAATTATTCGCTGTGGTAGTCAGGATCACAAATCTTCGTTCATTCTCAAACCAGTCACAGAATCCTGCCATATACAGCACAGAGGAATCCGGTCTGGCAAAGGAACTCTTTTCTTTCAGGGAATTCCATTCGTAGAACCCGCCTGCCGGAATCAACAGCCGGTGATATAAGATTCCGTTCTGAAAGGAAGGTTTATCCATGACGGTTTCCACCCTTGCATTGATGACCGGATTTTTGCCTTTTGACAGGGGATATCCCCATCTGCATATACCCAGTTCCAGTCCATGTTCTGACTGTCCAATGACCGGTGCGACATCGGTCGGACGGATATCTCCTTGTGTCAGCCGGATCCTCCTATCTATGTTCTGTACCACTCTGGAAATCTCCTCCATCATATCGAGATCTATATAATATCTGCTGCACATATTCTCTCCTATTTTAGAATCTTTCTTATCTGCGTATCCGCGACTTCTGGATAAAGCTGTTTCATAATATTCTTATGTTTAATCGGTGCTTTTTCATCCTCAAACAGAGCATCAAAATCATAGCCGTCCCTACGGTAGTTGGCAAATACCGGCAGCCATTTTTTGGAAATAAACCCGGCTTTTTTGGCAAAAAATTTCCCGTAAAGAACATCATGCTTTTTTGCAATGGCAATCCTCCATCTCCACGGATCCCTCACCGGATCATCAGACCACCAATATTCTGCCACTGTCCGTTCCTCCAGAGAAAACCCCGGAATTTCGTTCTTAAAAAGAGGAAGAAAACCAACCCGGTTGATATATTCGACTGCTTCATCCACATCGTGGATGCATTTCGGATCATCCCATGTTACTCCATGAATGATCCATTCCCCTGCTTCGTTTCCCATGACTTTCTCCTTTCTGTATTTTGCAGTCTTAAATATACCACACATTGACAAGGCAAGACAAAGATATATATTTTTATCGAAAAAATTGATGACATTTTTGTTACTGTTCATACACAATGTCATTAACTTAAGCAATTTGCCAATACTGCATTGATGAAAATATCAGCAGAAGGATTTAATTATGATAAAAAAGGGAATATTGAGGGATTAAGATGCAATGTCTTGCTGAAATTCGGGTATAACAAAAAGACAAAATCAATATTTAATATTGAAATTTGTCTAAAGATGAAATATAGTAATATACCACCTTCTGCAATAACTGGTTTATCCACCATTTTTGTGTTAATATAAAAGTAATAAAATACATTTAAGGACAAGAAGGGTGTAAATATTATGGATATTTCAGATTTTGTTAAGAAAGCAAAAGAATATAATGTTCTTGGAATCAAAATTTCAAAAGATAATGAACTTGCAGCAGAGTGGTACAGCGAACCGGAATGCAGAAGGAATATTTATTCTGCAACAAAGAGTTTCACATCCTGTGCAGTTGGCTTTGCTGTTCAGGAAGGGCTGATCGATCTTAATGAAAAACTAACAGAAGCATTTTCAGGTGACTTGCCGGAGTGTATAGATGAGAACCTGAAAGAAGCAACTGTTCGTGATCTTCTTACCATGTGCCTTGGACAGGAGAAGGGCAGTCTGATGGGAGAACAACGACCTTTATATGAAGAAGATAACTGGGTAAAAATGTCTCTGGCTATTCCCTTTAAGTATAAGCCGGGTACGCATTTTGTGTATAATAACGTTGGTCCCTATCTGGCAGGCATTCTTGTACAAAGACGCTCCGGCTGCGATCTGGTTTCTTACCTTACACCCAGACTTTTTGCCAAACTTGGAATAAAACGTCCTACATGGGAGACTGATCCACTTGGAAACAGTTTTGGAGCCGGCGGATTATTTCTGACCCTTTCTGAACTTCACAAATTTGGACTGTTTTATCTTAATAAAGGCAAGTGGAATGGAAAACAGATACTGTCTGAGAATTGGATAGAAGAAAGTACAAAGGCAGCTGATGTTGGATACTATGGTTATCTTTTCTGGCGTGGTGAATATAATTCTTTCCGGGCGGACGGAAAATACTCCCAGATATCTATGATCCTTCCGAAAAAAAACGCAGTCGTTTCGTTTGTTTCAGAATGCCGCAGGGGAGACGAACTTCTGAAGACAGTTTATGAGCTTGTCTGCGCAAAACTGTAATATCTTTTCTCCGCGGAAAACCAGACTCCTCAACATCCTAAACAACTTTTTTCCAGGTATGCAAAAAAACACTTTCCTTTTCTGAAAAAAAACAATATAATGCTTCACGCAAGAAGATGGTTCTACCGGCGAAATAAATCCGACCAGAAGAAAAGGTTATCGCTGACACCATCTATTCTGTTTTGCAAAATCTGGCATATTACAGAGAAATAAGAAATGAGGAAATAGAGTGAAAAGAATATGTATAGCAATTTCATCAAACGCTAAAGACACCACCATGCACCTGGAAATCTATGCACCGGAATATAAGGGCGATCTCAAAGGCCTGATCCAGATCTGCCATGGAATGACAGAATATATGGGAAGATATGTGGAATTTGCAAAGTATTTTACCAGCCGCGGATACATTGTCTTTGGCAATGACATCATCAGCCACGGACACAGCACCACACCAAAATCATCCTGTTTGTACATTAATAACTGGAACGACACAGTTAAAGATATGGTATCAGCAAGGGAATACGTTGTCCGGAAATACCCAAACCTGCCTATCTATCTTTTGGGATTTTCTCTGGGTTCCTTCATTGTAAGGACAAACGCTGATCTGACTCCCTACAAAAAAGAAATCCTGATCGGTACCGGTGCGCAGTCCGCTTTCCTGATGAGGATAATGAGAACCTGGATCGGGAAAAAATATACCGGAAAGATGTCCTGTGCTTCTGATAAGATCTATGATCTGATGTTCGGTACATATGGCAAAAAGTTCAAAGGCAGACCGGCCAATTACTGGCTCCTGACCGATAATGAAAAGAGAAAGGAATACACTGGTGACAGTCTTGTTCGTCAGGAGGTGTCTCCTGCTTTTTTCTGCGAGTTTTCCAAAGGCATGGAATGTGCCAGCCGAAACCTAAAAAATCCGAATAATACCATTCCAACTTTATTCCTGTATGGAAAAAAAGATCCGGTATCCGGTTTTGGAAAAGGCGTCCGAAAGGTATACAAAGCATACAAAGAAAACAACCCGGATACGGAGATCAGAAGCTTTCCCGGAACTCACGATATCCTGCATGACTCCGGATATGAATCGGTATTTAAGGCAATCGCCGATTATTTGAGAAAATAATACTACAATCAGAACCCGATGCTCTACCCTGAAAAGCTGCTCCAGTCGTGCCTGGCTGTCCAGTCGCCCTTCGTACTCCTCTTTATTCTCCGTATGTATAATAAACGGAGCAATATCTGCCTGCAGGCATTGCACAAATGCAATGATGCGGGCTACCTTATAACATGAGAAAAGCATTAAACAAGGAGACTCACGCCAAAACTATGAATCTCCTTGTTTAATAAAGGTTCGAAGTAGCCCTCCGGGTATATCTATATCTTATTTTTGATTAATCTCTGCGAATCCAGCAGCATCAATTTTTAATTCTATTTTTTCGCCTTTTTTAAGTTCTTTCCATTGAGAAAAATCCATTTCATATCTTCCTGTTTCGGTCTTTCCCTTCTTTTTCTCATATGTAGCGGTCACAAAATAATGCTCTTCTTCTGCTCCTGTTCTCTGTCCGTCTTTAAGTTTTGGTTCCGGCCAGGAAGGGTTCTGATCATTGCCGGAACTTTTTGCAGTATCGACAACCGTCCATTTGTCTATTTCATAGTAATATTTTGTAGCATACACAGGCTCCTTCCGGTAGACTGGTTTTTCTACATCTTCGGTGCCAGGCATGACATCATGCCAAAAATGATTGCTACGAAGATTCCCAGAATGAGCAGCACCCGCCTCAGCAGTGGCTTTTTCTTTGGTGTATTTTGGGGGATATTTTTCTGGCAGGATTCTTTTTTCTCATCTTTCTTTCGTTTCTTTTCCTCTTCCTGCTGCCTCATCTCGAAGTAGTTTCTCTCCGAATCTTCTTTTGTGGCACCACAGTTTTTGCAGACATTCAGATCGTCGCTGTTAAGACTGCCGCAAAAGCTGCACTGCCAGTCCGGATTACGGCTGATCTTTTCTGCTTTCTCCTCAGAAACATATTTAATTTCATCCAGCATATAGAATTTTATATTTTCGTCCTGCGGATGCCCACAATCGGGACAGGTTTTTTGGCCGGCTCTAATCCTTTTATTCCCACAAAACGGGCAATCCCAGAGACCTTCGATTATCTTTCCCATACAGACTCTCCTCTTCTTTTCCCTCAATAACAATTCCAACAAGTGTTTATATTCCACTTCGGTTTTATAATTTTGTGCAGTTTTTTATTTGCTCATTTATAGATTACTGTTTATTTTTCATCTCTGCTACTCTGTCCAGAATCTGTTTCTTTAATTCTTCTACATTATCGGTCTGATATTTTAATCCTGCTGCGGAGATATGTCCTCCACCGCCAAAAGGTTTCAACAGTTCATTAACATTGATCCATTTCCCGTCTGAACGGAAAGAACATCTCCACCCGTTTTCTTCTTCCTCATACATGGTAAAACCAAGTTCAATATCGTCGCAATCGCGCAGGATCGTGCTGATACAGTGGATGTCTTCGTATGTGATATCTTTTTCGACAATTTCCTTCTGTCCCATAATGACATAAGCAACCCGGCCATCCATCGCACGTACTGCCCCATGAAGAATATCGGCTCTTTTGTACAGAATGTCCAAGGTGTCACTGTGTAAGGTTTTCATAATCCTGCCATGGTCAACTCCCATAGCCATCAGATCAGCTACTGCCTGAAAAATACCCTGGTTTGCCCTTGCCAGTCCTCCGGTATCATGCAGGATGCCAAGGTAAATATAATCTGCGGCATTGGGGTACGCTTCTTTTTGGGCTGCATTTAGAAGCAGTTCGGAAGAAAGCATATGGTATACATTTTCCGCACACGCCTCAGAAACCTTTGTCCAGTTCACATCTCCGTATCCTTCATTGGAAGCATGATGATCAACAACAATGCTGGCAGCGGCATTTTGGTAATATTCCAATCCGATCATACGCTCCAGAGTTGCATTATCACAGACTATGGCACAATATTGTTTTCCGGATATGTCCGGCATCTCAAAAGGAACAAATGTCTTATCTTCCACGACCATCTTTTTCGGGCCGCGCTCCAGCGTTTTTGCAAGATATGGAAACACCCTGTATTGTGGATAATTGACATGGATATAATGCGCAAGGCTCATCACCGATCCGGCAGCATCGCCATCCGGATTTAAGTGTCCCAGAATCACTACAGTGTCCAGATTGTGCGTCTGCATGGTTTCATCAAAAACAGTATCAAAATTAAACTCTGTCATTCCTACCTCCTTCGTATATCACTTCCCTGTTATATTTTAATTTTATCATCTAACAGATCAGATAGCAAGTTGTGGGCACATACAAGCCAAAATTGTTACTGTTCACTCCGTTCTCAGTAACATAGCCAAAATTCATTACAGATTGCATTATTTTGCGGAATTGCTACCGAATCAAAAAGAGACCACTTGTCTCTTTTGGTCTCTTTTCTGTCTCTTTTAAAAAAACTATAGCAATTTCATAAGATTTCTATAGTTTTTTCAGGGTTTCTGTACTATAATGAAACCCATAAAGAGATTGTCATATCAAAAATAGTAATCTAATTTTCTGCTGAAAAATCAGATCATCTCCCATCAAACTGGAAATTTAGGGGAAGTTGTTCTGATATTATTATGAAAAAGATGATCGAAGCCCAGGAAAGACAGATGTCCAGTGGTTCCCAGGGCGGACAGTACTAATCAGATAAAAGCCTCTCAGTTGAGGAACTGAAAAAAACCGATGGTGATGACTGAAAACAGTCAAATCCATCGGTTTTTCTATAAAAGCGAATTAATAAAATCAGATCATCCCTATCAGATGTACGATCAGTGCAGCCACCCAGGCAATCACACACTGCCATACCACAACACCAACAGCCCATTTGCTGCCCATTTCACGTTTGATCGAAGCGATAGCCGCCACACATGGTGTATAGAGCAAACTGAATACCAGCAGGGATGCTGCTGCCAGCGGAGTCAGTACAGAGGCAATATTTCCACTGAAAAGTACTTCCAGAGTAGATACCACGCTCTCTTTTGCCATAAATCCGCTGATAAGAGCTGTACAGATTCTCCAGTCTCCCAGTCCGATCGGTTTAAATATAGGTGCCAGGACTCCCGCCACCATTGCCAGAATACTGTCTGCAGAATCTTTTACAAGATTTAAATGCAGATCAAAGCTCTGCAGGAACCAAATTATCATTGATGCAAGCAGGATAATAGAAAACGCTCTCTGCAGGAAATCTTTTGCTTTTTCCCACAAAAGCTGACCTACATTCCTTGCTCCCGGCAGCCGGTAATTGGGAAGTTCCATGACAAACGGTACGGGATCTCCCTTGAAAAGAGTTCTGTTATACAAAAATGCCGCCAGGATTCCCACCAAAATTCCAAGCAGGTAAAGACCTGCCATAATAAATCCGCCCTTCTTCGGGAAAAAAGCACTTACAAAGAAAGAATAAATCGGCAGCTTCGCAGTACAGCTCATAAATGGAGTCAGCAAAATCGTCATCTTTCTGTCACGCTCACTTGTAAGTGTACGTGTGGTCATAACAGCCGGAACCGTACATCCGAATCCGATCAGCATTGGTACAATGCTTCTTCCGGAAAGGCCGATCTTACGCAGAAGTTTGTCCATCACAAAAGCAACACGTGCAACGTATCCGCTGTCTTCCATAAGAGACAGAAAGAAAAATAGGGTTACGATAATCGGCAGAAAACTGAGTACACTTCCCACACCTGTAAAAATACCGTCAATGACCAGGCTATGCATGGCACTGTTTACATTTGCTGCTGTCAGTGCTGCTTCTACCAGCGCAGAAACCTTATCAATTCCAATCTCCAGAAGCCCCTGAAGCCACGCTCCGATCACATTAAAGGTAAGATAAAATACCAATACCATGATTCCGATGAAACAGGGAATCGCTGTATATTTTCCTGTAAGAATCTTATCAATTTTCTCACTTCGGATTCTTTCTTTGCTTTCTTTAGGCTTTACAACTGTCTGTTCACACA
This sequence comes from Blautia sp. 1001283B150304_161114_C9, assembly GCF_015668165.1. Classification (NCBI taxonomy): domain Bacteria; kingdom Bacillati; phylum Bacillota; class Clostridia; order Lachnospirales; family Lachnospiraceae; genus Blautia; species Blautia sp. 1001283B150304_161114_C9. Next base: position 17,345 of record NZ_JADPGO010000014.1, read on the forward strand.
AACGCTCAATAAAGTCAAAACGCATATCTGCGATCGCAGCACTTCTGTCAACCTGACGCTCTGTTTCCATCTGCTGTACGATATGCTCCAGCATCTCCGTCTCATTTGTGTCCAGCTTCAGCTTCTCAAGAATCAGCGGATCTCCCTCGATTGCCTTGGTTGCTGCAAAACGGGTAGGAATATCAGCCTGCGCCGCATGATCCTCAATCAGGTGCATGACCGCATGAATACAGCGGTGTACTGCACCGTCATGGTCACTCTTATCACAGAAATCCTGACGCAGCGGATGTTCCTGATATTTCGCTATATGTAACGCATGGTCAACCAGCTCATCAACCCCTTCATTCTTTGCTGCGGAAATAGGGATTACAGGTACTCCAAGCAGCGATTCCATCTTATTTACATCTATAGAACCCTGATTTCCCAGCACTTCATCCATCATGTTCATTGCAACTACCATAGGAATATCCATCTCCAGAAGCTGCATGGTCAGATACAGGTTTCTCTCAATATTGGTAGCATCCACAATGTTGATGATCGCACTTGGTTTCTCATCCAGGACAAAATTTCTGGAGACAATCTCCTCACTGCTGTAAGGGGACATGGAATAAATTCCCGGAAGGTCTGTGATTTCTGTATCCGGATGGCCTTTAATCGAACCGGTCTTACGATCCACCGTTACTCCTGGAAAGTTTCCCACATGTTGACTGGAACCTGTCAGTTGGTTAAACAGTGTAGTTTTTCCACAGTTCTGATTTCCCACCAATGCGTACGTCAGTGTAGTTCCCTCAGGCAGTGGATGTTCATCTTCTCTGGAATGATACTTTCCATCCTCTCCAAGTCCCGGATGTGCCAGGTCGCTTACAGCCTCTATTCCGGCGTGACTTCTGCTTCGCTTCGGAATCTGTTCGATTTCTATCTGCTCTGCTTCCGCAAGTCTTAATGTCAGTTCATATCCATGTACCTGTAATTCCATGGGATCTCCCATGGGTGCAAACTTCACGACTGTGACCTCAGCTCCCGGAATCATACCCATATCCAGGAAATGCTGACGCAGGGCACCCTTGCCGCCAACCGACGTGATCACAGCACTTTTTCCGATTTCCAAATCTTTTAATGTCATTTTCAGTCGCTCACCTTTTGTATTTGTATTTGGTTATCATCGTCATTATTGGCCGATTTTTCTCAATAACCTTATGCAGATAGCTTATACTAACTGATAATTTTTGTCAAGTAGCAGGTATGTCTCAATTTTTTTATAACCGAAAGCACAAAAAACTCAGATGAATTTATGTTATCATCTGAGTTTCTCAATGTCTTAACCTGACAGGTCATTAAACCTGTCTGTGATTACTTCATTACTTATTATTCTGATCATTCTCAAGTAACTGATTTATGTGATTGCCATGAGATTTGAAAATTGTTCTTATTTTTTATATGTCAGATCCACACAGAACCAGTGATATCACCGTTAATTACATAATATGCTTTGTTCTCTTCAGGTTTGATATAAATCTTAATATCTTTGAGATCTTTCTCCTTTTTACCCAGTTCGTCTGTCCAGATTCTTCTGACATTACTTAAAATATTTTTTGTATATACTTCTCTGCCCATGAACTGAATATATACTTCTGCTGTTGCTTCTTTCTTAGTGGTTCTTCTTGTTGTCTTCTTCTCGGCAGCTGTCTCTTCAGCCGGTTTCTCAGCTGTCTTAGCAGGAGCCTTCTTTGTAGTTCTTTTCGTTGTTTTTGTTGGTTTTGCAGCAGTCTTTGTTGTTTTAGCTGTCTCTTTTTTCTCGGCAGCTGTCTCTGTTTCTGCCGGTTTCTTTTCTACAGTGTCTGCTGCTTTAGCTGTTTCTTTCTTCTCGGTTTCTTTCTCTGCTTCTGCTGATTTCTTTTCTGCAGTCTTTCTTGTTCTTCTTGCTGCCGGTTTCTTTGCTGTTGTTTCTTTCTTTACAGTCTCTGTTTCAGCAGTTTCTTTCTTGTTTGCTTCTTTATTTACAGCTACTTCTTCAGCAGTTGTCTTTGCAGGAGCCTCTTTAACTTCGGTTGTCTTCGCAGTGGATGTGTTGAGATCTGCTGTAGTTGCTTTTGTTGCCATATGATTAGCCTCCTTACAAGGTATAAGTATTCGTAACTGCTCAGTTTTGTACAGTTACAGGTATTCTTATGTTACCGAAAATATGATAAACAGTAACATTCTTTTATGAAAATAGAATACTACGAATCTTCTGCTTTTGCAATGTTTTTCTGTTTTTATAATTTAGGCATCTTATGAACAGTAACATGAACAGTATTATTTTTTACTCTGTATCCGTCATTTTCTATAGTCCTAGATTCTGCAGATCTTCCTTCATATATGCCGAGAGTCTCCTCTGAAGTTCCTCATTCTGCGGAAGGCTTAAATCCGCATCAAGGGACAGAATCTCCGAAGCCGTTTCACTAGCAGCTTTCAGGATATCCGCATCCTGATAGATGTCCCCCAGTTTAAATTCCAGCAGACCACTCTGGCGGATTCCAAAAAGATCACCAGGACCGCGAAGCTTCAGATCCTCTCCTGCAATATAAAATCCATCATTGGATTTGTTCAGGATCTGCAGACGTTTAGAAATTTCCTTTGCACCATTTCCCTGCATAAAAATGCAATATGACTGATATTCCCCTCTACCGACACGCCCGCGAAGCTGATGAAGCTGTGCCAGCCCGAAACGCTCGGCATTCTCCACCATCATCACTGTAGCATTAGGCACATTCACTCCTACCTCAACTACAGTAGTAGATACCAGGATCTGAATTTCCCCTGCGGCAAAAGCCTCCATGATCACATTCTTCTCTTTCGCTTTCATCTTTCCATGAAGAGAAGCAATCTTTATATCTGGCGAAAAAACATTGCGAAGCTTCAGGGTATAATCCAGCACATTTTCCCCATCCATCCCTTCGCTCTCCTCCACCATTGGACAGATCACATAAACCTGCCGTCCCTGACGGATCTGCTTCTCCATAAAGGAATAAGCCTTCGGCCTGTAAGAAGTATCCACCACACAATTTTTAATGGGAAGTCTCTGCGCAGGAAGTTCATCAATTACTGAAATATCCAGATCCCCGTATATAATGATCGCCAGCGTCCTTGGAATCGGTGTAGCACTCATCACCAGCACATTAGGCGGGTTTCCCATAGTAGTCAGTGCTTCCCTCTGTTTCACACCAAAACGATGCTGCTCATCTGTAATAACCAGTCCAAGATTATTGTACTGCACTTTTTCCTGAATCAGCGCATGCGTTCCTATCACCAGGTTAGCCTCTTTTGACGCGATCAGCGCATATTTTTCCCTTTTCTCCTTCGCAGTATCTGATCCTGTCAGCAAAACCGGATGCCCAAAATCAATATTCTGTTCCTGCAGCAACTTCTCCATTGCCTGAAAATGCTGCCTTGCAAGAACCTCCGTAGGTGCCATAAGCACTGCCTGATATCCATTCTCCACAGTCATGATCATTGCGAGAAACGCAAGGATCGTCTTACCGCTTCCCACATCTCCCTGCACCAGTCTGGACATCAGGGCCTGGCCGCTTAAATCCCTCTCAATCTCATGCCACACATTCAACTGCGCCTTTGTCAGATCATAGGGCAGACTTTCAATAATCTGCTCTGTCGTCCACACCGGATGCATGGGAAACGCATTCGGTGCTTCCTCCGTCTTCTCTTTCAAAGACTGCACAGCAAGAATAAAAAGAAGAAACTCGTCAAACACCAACCTTCTCCTTGCAGCTAACAGCTCCTGCATATTTTTGGGAAAATGAATCGCAGGAATCGCAAAATTCCTGTCTGCCAGGTGGTACCTCTCCTTATACTCATCTGCCAGATACTCTGCCTGAAGCTTCTGCTCATCAAGCACCTGATGGATCAGCTTCACGATCGTCTTATTAGAAAGCCCCGCAGTCAGTCCATAAATCGGCTGAAGACTGTGCAGAATCTCCTCATAAGCCGCAGGCGTAAAAATCTCAGGGTGCTCCATCTGCAGCTTCCCCTGCTTCCTGACGACACGCCCCCGCAGAACAAACCTGCTGCCTTTCCTGACTGCAGAGCGCAGATACGGTGCATTAAACCACGTAACAGAAATTTTCCCCGTAAGATCTGCCACAGTGGTCGTGATCACCTGAAGATTCCGCACCTGATTCACATACACACCCGTTATAACCGCCACAGAAATCGCCACAACAGCTCCCTCTTCCAGAGACCGGATCTCAACAGGCTCCTCATACGCATCATAATTACGTGGATAATAACTCAGAAGAGATTCCATATCCGTAACTCCTATTTTCGCAAATAACTTTTCCGTTTTCTCCCCCACGCCCTTCAAAGTACGCAAAGATGTTGACATATACCACCGATTCCTTTCTACTACAATATAATTATGAATATCCCTTACAGCCAGTAAAAATTATCTATCTTATCCCTGCAAAAAATAACCAAATCAAGCAACCCTCATTCTTCAATCACAATAATCTGCCGACAATAAACTTCCACTATCCAAATCTCAGGCAGGAAAATATTTGTGTCAGGATGCATTTGCAGGTATCTTAGAGATTCTCATGCTTTTAGCAGATTTTTTTCACCTTAGAATCTCTTAGATGCCGAAACCGCATCCTGACACAAATATTTTCCTGCCGTCCCCTTTTATAATACGAAAACGGATATACCCACCCTCAACAATGGCCTATACCCGTTTTCATCACATGAACTATTCGTTTATCTCTCTCAAAAACTCTATTATCCTACTCTACAGAAATAACATAATAATAAATCGGCTGTCCACCCGCATTCAGTTCCACATCACAATCCGGATAAGCTTCCTCCAGAGCCGTTGCCAGCTCCTCAGCTTCAGCCTCCTCAGTATCAGCACCATAATAAATACTGATCACCTCAGACTCATCATCCACCATCTGGGCAACTGTCTCCTTGGCAACTTCCATGCGGTCCTTGCCAACAGCCAGGATTCCATGATCACCGATACCCATCATATCACCCTCATGGATCTCCTTATCATCAATCCTTGTATCACGCACAGCATACGTGATCTGTCCGGTCTTCACATGTTCGATTGCCTGAAGCATAGCCTCAATATTCTCCGCACTGTTCTTCTCGGGCACATAACTGATCATGGCAGTAATTCCCTGCGGAATGGTCTTAGTCGGCACAACCACGATCTCTTTATCCTCAGTAAGATCCCTTGCCTGGTTTGCAGCAAGAACAATATTCTTATTGTTCGGGAAAATATAAATAGTCTTTGCATTTACTTTTGCAATGGCATTGAGCATATCCTCTGTACTCGGGTTCATCGTCTGACCGCCCTCGATCAGGTAATCCACACCCAGTTCCTTAAAGATCTCTGTCATTCCCTTTCCCACAGATACGGAAATAAAGCCTACTTCCTTCGGCGGCTGTGCTGCTTCTTCTTTTTCTTCCTGTTCTGCCTGCTCTTTCGCCATTTTCTCGGCATCCTTTATAAGCTTCTCCTGATGCTCCTCACGCATATTGTCGATCTTCATACGTGAAAGTGCACCAAAGGTAAGGGCTTTCTCAATAGCCTGTCCGGGATGATTGGTATGAACATGAACCTTCACGATCTCGTCATCTGCAACAAGCACAATAGAATCACCAAGGGACATCAGGAATTTCTTAAATTCATGCTCTGTCTCCTCGGACATCGGCTGGTTCAGAAGAATAATAAACTCTGTACAATAACCAAATTTAATATCAGCCTCTGTCTGTGCATCGATCTTAGTCACAGCAGGACCTTTTGCTTTGTCAAACTGTGTATAATCAATCTCTTTGCCAAGGAAACCATCATATGCACCATGGTATACTTCCAGAAGTCCCTGTCCACCGGAATCCACTACTCCTGCTTCTTTCAGAACCGGCAGCATCTCCGGTGTCTTTGCCAGAGTTTCCTCCGCATGAGCGATCACACTCTGGAAAAATGTATCCAGATCCTCTGCTGTCTCCGCAAGCTCTACAGCCTTGGCAGCAGCCTCTCTTGCAACAGTAAGGATTGTTCCTTCCTTCGGTTTCATGACTGCCTTATATGCAGTCTCCACACCTTTCTCCATGGCTGCCGCGATATCAATGGCATCCAGTTCCTTACTGTTCTTAACACTTCTGGTAAAACCACGCAGAAGCTGAGAAAGAATAACACCTGAGTTACCTCTTGCACCGCGCAGAGAACCGGAAGAAATCGCCTTGGCCAGTGACTCCATGTCAGGCTCTCCCAGAGAACCTACTTCTGCTGCTGCTGCCATGATCGTCATTGTCATATTGGTTCCTGTATCTCCATCCGGTACCGGAAATACGTTCAGTTCGTTGATCCATTCTTTTTTAGCTTCCAGATTCTTGGCTCCTGCAAGAAACATCCTGGAAAGTATTCTGGCATCTATGGTTTTGTTATTCACCACAAGTTCCTCCTCTATCCTAATCAATTGCGCGTACACCTTCTACATAAATATCGATCTTATCGATCTCCATTCCTGTAAAGGCCTCGACTTTATATTTGACATTGCTGACAAGGTTGTCTGCAATTGTACTTATATTCACGCCATATGCCACAATAACATGGAAATTCAGGCGGATTTTATTGTCCTCTGTAATTCTGACGCTGATGCCATGTTTCAGGCTGTTCTTTCCAAGAAGCTTTACCAGTCCGTCCTTCATACTGACTGCAGCCATGCCTACGATACCAAAACATTCTACAGCAACGCTTCCTGCGTAGGTTGCGATTACATCTGTGTCAATTATGATCTGACCTAATCCGGAATCTATACGTCCATTCATATGGTTACCTCCAATGCTCATTATTGTATGTAAGTGTATTATAACCTCTTTTCACAGAAAAAGAAATATAATTTTTGAGTTTTTTCCTTTTTTTGCTTGCAAAAGCACAATTCATCTGTTACAATGTAATCTGTTGAACACAAGGTTACTGTTCAGACGCTATGCACACAGCACGACAGTAACAATAAAGCGTCAAGGAGGTGCTATCATGGCTAAATGTGCAATCTGTGAGAAAGCTGCTCATTTCGGAAATAATGTAAGTCATTCACATAGAAGATCCAATAAAATGTGGAAATCTAACGTAAAATCCGTTAAAATCAAGACTGCTGAGGGTGGAGCTAGAAAGACATATGTATGTACTTCTTGCTTAAGATCCGGTAAAGTAGAAAGAGCATAATAACACCATTACCCCTGTTGCAACAGGGGTATTTTTTTTGCAAAAAAGACTGTCCCTCTGTTCAGATATTCTTTACCGAATATTCTGCCTGAGCTGACAGTCTTTTTTATTTCATATGTCAAACGGGATATTCGCAATCTTCTGTAAAGTTAATGACAGAAAAGATGATATCCCAACAACAGGAAAACTCCGGCCGAAACCACCAGAACCACATTTTCTGCGATCAGCATCCCGATTATCATCCCAATCCCTATGAAAAACAGCATAAAGCCGAACAGCTTTTCCAATTCTTCTGCACCTTTTTCATCGGTTTGCTATAGTCTATGCAAAAATTATTTTTCTGATTCGCCGACAGATTCTTCGTCACCTTTTCCGGAGGTAAAACGGTCTACAAAATCCGGAACCATATCAAGGATCTTGGTGAGACCATCCTGATTTTTCACATTGACCAGCTTTGTTGTTCCATTCTGGATCACAAGCACTGCACAGGGAGTCATCTTTCCTGCCATTCCGCCGCCGCCGTTATCCTTCTTCTCTCCTGAAAAAGCACCGGCACCTACACCGAAAGATACATCCATCAGAGGAAGAATGATCGTATCGCCTACATGGATTGCCTCTCCTACCACTGTTTTCGCAGAAATAAAACTGTCCATTCCCTTGAATAATGAATTTACGGTTTCTTTAAAATTGTTTTCATTTGCCATGGTCATGCCCTCCTGGTTTTCCAACGTTTTATAACGTATTTTATATTTTTATTGAAATAAATACTCACTGCTGCCCGCACAGGAACAAATCCGTAGATCCTGCCTTTTGCCCTGATGTTTCCATACAGATAATTCTCACTGTCAAAACGGGGATTGATCTGTATACAGTTTTTGTGAAATGGAATTGTCATCCCAAGTACAGCAAGTGCCGCACCTGTCAGCGCCGGATCTTCAAAAGAAAAAGTAACCTGCCCTTCTATCCTTGTAGGAAAAATATGCTTAAGCAAAAATTTTCCATGTTTCCATACAAGTTTTCTGGCAGCTGTCACTCTGGGATGTTCTATAAACGCCTTCCACCAAGACACATTCTTCTTAATCTTCCCGAATGTCCTGCGGATATTTTGCAGTTTTGTACGAATCGACTGAAATATATTTCGGATCCGGTCATAGATCCTTTTTATAAAAAACTGCCTCTTCTTTAGACTATTCCGATCTGTATCATCTGCATTCAGTTCCTGCTGTCCGGATATCTGACTGTTTCTGATCCTCTCTGTATCAGCAGATGTATCTGAAGCTGAATTTCTGTCTGTTTTCAGATCCTCAGTCTCCATATTCTCTGATTTCGGGTGATCAACCACTGATTTTTTATGCTCTTCTTCCCTGTTTCCGTCTGTGCCGGATACAGATACCTTTTCTGCGCCGGATTTCTCCGAATTTTTCCCGGATTTCTTTGTTATATACCTCTTCTCCTGCCGTTTTTTCAACAACTTGTCTACGGGAATTCCAAACAGATGAAAGGATATCTCCATCTGCTGATCTTTCCATTCCGCTCTCAGCGAAATCCCATGAAACAGCCAGCTTACGATACCCTCTCCCTCTGTCTTTTTCCAGCCACCTTCTGCCTTGACAGCTGATGCCTTATATCTTACAGGACAGAACAGTACAAGAAGAACTGCCAGTAAAAGAAGGCCCAGCAGAATTCCCAGGATGATCAGTATAAATTTAAGGATCAGCCATAAAATATGTAACATATTCTCACCTGTTTTCTATATATTCAGCTGTTGCGAAGGTTCCCGTTTCCCTGTACATTTCATCGATCAGACTTCGCACCATCTCCAGGGCTTCCTCTTTGCCCTTCGCCATTCCTATGATCTTCGGACAGATTCCATAAAAGCTCTTCTGTATCAGCATTGCTGCAGGAATAATATCCATCAGATTCACAGGATTCTCTGACAGAGTAAGGAGATAAATGCCCAGAACCGGTTTTCCGCTGTTCAGTTTCTTTTTTATCTTCTCAGGATCCTTTACAGATTCCCCTGCAAGAAAATTCTCCTGCCATTTCAGCATCTTACACCCTCTCCCGTTTCTATAACACTTCAGTTACAGTATTTCCATTTTCTCCAAAATTTAAACCGGGCTGCGTTGCAAAAAAACACAGCCCTGTTCTCTCGTTAATAATACTTATGCTGTTTTCCCCAGAGTCCATTGCTCCTCATCTCCAGATATTCCTGATAAGCACGCTCTACGATCTGCTTCTCGTTTGAAAACCTCAGCAGATGATAGATCTCATGAAATTTATAATATCCGGAATCTACAAAAAACTCCTCTCTCTGGGGCTTACTATGATAATTATCCGCAGTCATAAGATACCAGTGTACCTCTTTGGAAACCACGTCCTCCGGAACGGTAAAGTTATATTGGCTCTTTCCGATGTATTTCACAATGGTCGCACGCACTCCAGCCTCTTCCATCACTTCCCGCAATGCTGTCTGTTCATGCGTTTCGCCTGGTTCCACTGTTCCTTTCGGCAATACCCAGCCCTCATAACGGTTCCTGTAAGATTTATACAAAGTAAGAATCTTACCCCGATGAATTACCACACCGCCACAGCTCGTTGCTTCTATCATAATGCAATCCCTCCTGTTTTGCGTGGTATTATAAACTGAGTATAGTATATCTCTTTTTTTCCAAACCCGCAAGCTATAAATATCATTTCATAACATATTACCGATTAATTAGTTACTGTTCACTCCGTTCACAGTAACGTAGCCAAAATTCATTCCAGATTGCCTGCAACATGGAATTTATTATTGCTTGTCATAATAATACGCATCAAATATCTGCTCTGCGATGGGCACTGCTGCTTCACTTCCGGTACCGCCATTCTCAACAATGATCGCAACTACCAAATCCGGATCATCCACGTTGGAATAACCGATAAACCAGGAATGACTGGAACCATTCTCATCAAATTCCGCTGATCCGGTCTTGCCTGCCACTGTATATCCTCTTCCGTTCAGAGCCGATGCGGTTCCGTTTTCCACAACACCTTTCATAAGCTTTCCAAGGATATTCGCCTCATTTGTTGCCATCAGACGTTTATAGCTCTCCGGCTCTGTTGTCTTCACTGTCTCTCCGTCTGAACTTACAACAGAATCAATGAGATAAGGCTTCATGAGCTCCCCGCCATTGGCGATCGCACTGGTAATCAGCGCCATATGCATAGGTGATACCAACGTATTACCCTGTCCGATGGCAGTCTGCATAACCTCTGCAACAGAAGATTTTCCATTTAATGTAAAAGTACTCTTTTTATAGGAAGAAAGCGGAAGACTCTTATTAAAAAGAAGATCCTCGGCTGTTTTTTTCAGAGAACTGCCTCCGAGCATGGTTCCGATCTCTGCAAATGCACTGTTACAGGAATTGGCAAAAGCACTGTAAAAATCTTCCTGTCCATGAACAGTTCCGCCATAGCACCGGATCGTATGATCTTCTCTGGTAATACTTCCCTCACAGAGATAGGAAAATCCCTCCAGACTGCCCTTGGTTCTGAAATAGTCCAGGGCAGTTACCACCTTAAATGTAGATCCCGGAGGATAGGCTCCGTTTGTAGCTCTGTTCAACAGACTGCTGTCATTAGAATCATTCACCAGTGTGTCCCAGTTCTGGGAAATAGTATTCGGGTCAAAGTCCGGTCTGCTCATTTCCACCAGAATCTTACCTGTAGAGGGTTCTATGGCAACAACCGCCCCTCTCCTGTCACCAAGTGCATTATAGGCAGTTGACTGAAGATCTGCGTTTAACGTCGTGATCACAGAATCACCCGTATTTTTCTGATTCTTAAACTCATTTTTCATTTGGTTCAGGAAAAATTCATGAGAAGTCAGAAGCTGGAAGTTCGCCTCTGATTCCAGTCCGCTTTTTCCATTAGTGTCATATCCGACTACATGAGCGAACATATTTGCATAGGGATAAGTACGTTCCTCTGTTCCGTCTTCGTAAACATTGGTCTGGGCAAGCACCTGCCCATCTGCAGATATGATCTTACCTCTTACAACCCTGTCTGAAAAAGTATCCTGCCTTGTATTATAGGGACTATTGATAAAATCATCGCTCTTTGCATAATTAAAGTAGATCAGATATCCGATCATACTGACAAAGATCAGCACAAAAAAGCAGGATACCAGTGTATACTCTCTGTTACGGGGCCTTCTCTTTTCAGAAATCTCCCGGGCTTTGCGCTTCTGGCGCTTCTTCAACTCTCTGCGCCGTTCCTTTTCTTCGATATCTCTCAATTTCTTCGTCCTCATCTTCTCTCAAAATATACAATCCCTGAATGATCGCCAGCATCAGTACTGTACACGCGACAGAACTTCCTCCATAGCTGACCAGAGGAAGAGTTACACCTGTCATAGGGATAAATTTCGTTGCTCCGCCAATTGTCAGAAATACCTGAAATGCATATTCCGTACCAAGTCCAAGTGCGATCAGTTTGTAGAATGGTTTCTTAATCTTAAGCGCAATATTTACGATCATCAAAAAGAAACTCATACATACCAAAATCAGGCAGATTGCAAAAATCCCACCCAGTTCCTCACAGATTGCACTGAATATAAAGTCATTCTTGACAACAGGGATCTTCTCAGGCGAACCCTGACACAATCCCATTCCAAACCATCCGCCGGTTCCAATGGCAAACAGTGACTGGACGATCTGGTATCCTTCATTCTGATATACCGCCATGGGATCCTTCCAGGCTGTTACTCTCTGACGCACATGGCCAAACAGATGATATGCGACAACTGCCCCTGCAGATCCGCCTGCAAGACCAAGTGCCAGATATCCCACATTTCTGGATGCCACATAAATCATCACAAGATATGCCGCAAAGAAGATCACTGCACTTCCAAGGTCTCTGGAAAGTACAAGAATCCCCACATGCAGTCCCGCCACTACCGTAGTCTGGATCACTTTTGAAAAATCAGCACCTTTTCTCAGCAATGCCGCCATAAAGAACACAAATGTAATCTTTATCGCCTCTGAAGGCTGGATTCCCATCAGGGAAAGTTTTGCTCCATAGCTTGTCTTTGCAAGCACAAATACCGCCGCCAGCAAAACGATTCCGATTCCCGCATAAACCCATGTCAGGTCCTTGAGAAATTTCATCTTCCTGATCAGGACAGGTACGATCAATGCCACCACATTTACGCCTGCCACGATCACCAGCTGTCTGGTAGCTGTGGAAACATCCAGCCTGCACAGCATAATAAATCCTACGCTGAGAAGCATGCACATATTGTTGAGCAGTAAAATCGATGCTTTCTTATAAAAAATCCTGTACAAAATCTGGATTCCCGCAAAAAATGCCATCATTTCGATATAAAACAACACGACCTGAAACTTACCTGTCTTCAGGTAGATGACCAGAAACGCAGTGAAATCCATAAAAAAGATAAGCATCAGCTGCTGGCGCAGCGATTCGTTTCTCTCCTCCTCACTCTGCTGTTTCACCAGATAGAAACAGTGAAAGGTATAAATCACCATCAGGGTAAGGATCACATACTTGGATAATTCTACAATTACATTAATCATATGCCTTACTCGGCTCCTCTTTTAAAATGTCCCTTTGTATATTCCCGTTTCGGAGGATTCTTCCCATCACGATAAACATCTCTGAACTCTTCATATATCTTCACCGCATCCTGAGGCTTCTCAATGGTAAATGCAAGTCTCAGGGAAGAGACACCAAGTCTGTCTATCTGTGATTTCTCTTTCAACAGGCCGTAAGGGATACTGTTGTAAATGATATTATAGCAGGGTATACAGAAATCTGTATTCTCAGTTTTCCATGGGTTACATATACATTTCGCCGTAAATTCTTTATCGTAACGGTCTTTTAAAGTTACCCCTTCTTCCTTATGATTACATCCGTAAAGATTTTTATGCACACACTGGGCCGATATCATAAGAGGCAGATATCCGTAGATCAGCATCTCGCTGTCCCGGTTATCTCTGTGGCGGATTTCCCCTTCGTTCAGCTCAAGCGGTACCGTATTTCTGAGGACTTTCTGATCTTTCCAGAAATCAGCAGCTTCATCATTCCATGTATACATACTGTGATCCAGAACACATTTCTCAGCCAGACCTGCCTTTCGCAGAACTGCAAAAGTCTCCAGATTTCTTACCAGAAATCCTGTCATTCCTCTGTCCATCCACTCTCTGATCCTGGTGAGAAGCTCCCGGGGCATCTCACCTCTCATAATATGCGGAAGAGACAGATACATCTCCATTCCTCTGCTTACACAGTCATCCAGGCAGACCTCCATGGCATCAGCGTTCAGATACATTCCATGTATCCCCTCTCTTTTATATAACGCCAGTGCAGTGGATTTTTCTTCACAGGAAATATAAATCGGAAGATTTTTCTGCTTTGGCGAATCTGCTTTTCTTCCGGCATCCTCTGATAAGCGTTTCTTCCCATTATTTTCTTCTCTCTTATATGGTTTGAGCAATTCATTTTCCAGAGATTCCAGTGCCTCTCTTCTCGCCTCATTCAGCATTTTCATCGGGATAAAAATATTCTCATCCATCTGGATTTCCAGATTTTCCCACTCATATTCTGTATTTCCAAGCTTCTCCATCTGTGAACGGATGCGCTCCTCTGTCAGCGGCTGGTTCTGCGCATACTGTACCTCACCCACAGACGCAAATCCATGGATTCCCCTGCATGACACATCCAGTATAGCAGGACTTCCCGGAAAAAGAATGAATGTTCCCTGAATTTTTTCTTTCTTTTTTCTTAATACAGGACTGACATCTCCTGTTTTCTTCTCATTGCTGAATGCCATCATGGACGGACCATTCTGCATCTGATAATAACCGGTACAGGAACCTCCCCTGTTAAACAGATCCAGCAGATATCTCTTATCCTCCTCTGCTACCCTGTAATTCTCAGCTCCCTTCTCAAAAAGAAGATCCAGGTACTTCCGATATACAGAAGTTACCCCTGCTGTATATCCCGGCTGCTTCATCCTGCCCTCTATCTTAAGAGAAGTAACTCCAGCCTCCAGAATCTGCGGAAGAATCTCTATCGTAGAAATATCTTTCAGACTCAGAGGACATAGTTCTTGCGCTTTCCTTTTCTCTGACCGTCTGCCATTTTCCCCGCAACAAAGCGCCGTCTGGTAAGGCAGACGGCAAGGCTGTGCACACCTTCCTCTGTTACCGCTTCTTCCACCCAGGATACTGCTCATCAGGCACTGTCCTGAATAACTGTAACATAAAGCTCCATGGACAAAAGATTCAATCTCGATAGGACTTGTCTCATGCATCCTCCGGATTTCCTCAAGGGAAAGCTCTCTGGCAGTTACCACTCTGGAAGCACCCTGTTCTTCCAGAAACTTCATCCCCTCCGGACCTGTCACAGTCATCTGCGTGCTGGCATGAAGATGCATACCCGGAAACATCTCCCTGATCATCTTAAACACACCCATATCCTGAACGATCACCGCATCCAGACCTTCCTTATAATATGGAAGCAGATAATCATACAACTGTTCAGACAGTTCCCTGTTCTTCAACAGCGTATTCACTGTCAGATAAAGTTTCCTGCCATGGATATGAGCAGTATCAATGGCACGCAAAAGCTCTTCCTCTCCGAAATTCTTCGCATAGGCCCGCGCGCCAAAGGCTGCTCCCCCTACATAAACCGCATCTGCACCTGCACCGATCGCTGCCTCAAATCCCTCATAGGAACCGGCAGGTGCCAGAAGTTCAATCTCTTCTCTTCTCAATTCTATACCTCACGTTTTCTATAACAGTCATCTTAAATGCATTATTTATGAGCATTGCTATAATATTCAAATCGAATACATATGAAACAAATCATAAAGGGGAAATCACCGAAGTAATCCCCCCTCTGTTATTTCAGCAGCTCATCAATCTGCTTTTCCAGTTCCTTATTCTTTCCCTCCAGAAGGCTCTTCTGTTCCAGGGCTTCCTGTTCATGCTTCTGCGCTTCCTCAATCTGCATACGAAGCGAGATCAGCTCATGCTTCAGATCATACATCTCCTGATCCTTCTGCTGTAAATCCTGTTCAAAAACCTCCGCCTGTTTCTTTGCCTTAAAATAGTCATCTGTAATATTCAGGCTGATAAGTGTATGCTTGGTCTCCATGGGCTGTCTGCTGTAACCCGGCATAGCACTTAACTCATCCATCTTTTTATTTATATAGGATGCTACTTTCTGAAAATATTCTTCCGATTCATAGCCTCCCAGCGTAATAATCTTACCACCTATGATTACCTTTGCTGTATTTTTGACCGCCATCCGTACGAGCCTCCTGTATCTTCCTTCAATCTGCCCGGAACCCCGGACATTTACTTCATTATACTCGAAAGCAGTCGAAATGTATAGGAATTTTTAAAAAACTTTTACTTTTTTATATTTTTACGCCCTTAACTTCAGTTTTTCTCCGGCATCTGATAGCCCAGATGCTCATACGCAAGCGCCGATGCCATACGTCCTCTCGGCGTACGGTTCAGGAATCCATTCTGCAGCAGATAAGGCTCATACACATCCTCCAGCGTACCGGAATCCTCCCCTATCGCCGCAGCCAGAGTCTCCAGTCCCACAGGACCACCCTGAAAATTCACGATCATAGTCTGAAGAATCCTTCTGTCAATCTTATCCAGACCATACTGATCCACTTCCAGAAGATTCAGCGCAAAACACGCCACATCATAAGTAATCCGTCCATCATACTTCACCTGCGCAAAATCACGAACCCTCTTCAGCAGACGGTTGGCAAGCCTCGGAGTTCCCCTGGATCTCTTGGCAATCTCAGCCGCACCCTTCTCATCAATCTCCACTCCAAGAACCTGAGCAGAACGGATAATGATCGTCTTAAGCTCCTCATGAGTATAAAACTCCAGATGATGCATCACACCAAAACGGTCACGAAGAGGTGCAGACAGAAGTCCTGCCCTGGTAGTCGCCCCCACCAGTGTAAACTTCGGCAAATCCAGACGTATAGACCTGGCAGAAGCTCCCTTCCCGATCATAATATCAATAGCATAATCCTCCATAGCAGGATAAAGGACCTCCTCCACCTGCCTGTTCAGGCGGTGGATCTCATCCACAAACAGAATATCTCCCTCCTGCAGATTATTAAGGATTGCAGCCATCTCCCCCGGCTTCTCAATAGCCGGCCCGGAAGTCACCTTCATATGAACCCCCATCTCATTGGCAATAATCCCCGAAAGAGTAGTCTTACCAAGCCCCGGAGGACCATAAAACAAAACATGATCCAATGCATCATGCCTCTGCTTCGCAGCCTCTATATAAACCTTCAAAGTACTCTTGGTCTTCTCCTGACCAATATAATCATCCAACGTCTGCGGCCGGAGATTCCCCTCCAGAGAAAAATCCTCCTCCGTCACATCCGTAGTTATAATACGTTTCTCCATCTGTTACCCATCCTAACCTATAACAATTCTATAACAATACAGGCAATCCAATCTACCAGAGCGTAAAGTCCTGCTTCAGTTAAAAATTCTTCAGCGCAGCCTTCAAAAGACCTTCCACATCATCCGGCGGCACATCCGTAACCTTACGCACCGCACGAAGCGCATCCGCACTGCTGTATCCCAGCGCAACCAGAGCCTCAACAGCCTCCTGCCTGCCATCCGAAACCTCACCGGCTCCCACTGCTGCCCTCTCCTGCTCATGAGCCAGCTTCAATTCAAACGCATCCTCCAGCTTCATCTTATCCTTCAGCTCAAGAATCAGCTTCTGAGCCGTCTTCTTCCCGATACCCGGAGCCTTCGACAACGTCTTCACATCATCCGAAAGAATTGCAAACCTCAATTCATCCGCTGTAATCCCCGCCAGAACTCCCAGCGCAGCCTTCGGCCCCACACCATTCACGCCAAGAAGCAGCTTAAACATCTGCAGATCATCCTTAGCCCTGAACCCATACAGCTTCATGGCATCCTCTCTCACACTAAAATAAGTATGGACCTTCACATCCTCCCCCATACGAATCTCAGACAAATCTGCCCCCGTCATATATATCTCATAACCAATCCCCCCGGCCTCAACAACCACCGAGTTCTCAGTCATATCCACAGTCATTCCATGAACAAACGCAATCATGATACATCCTCCGTCCCACAGCAATCCTCTCCAACATCACATCTGAGCAGATCACCACAAAATTCATCACTTCCGATTCATCATACCACATCCCACCCCATAACGCAAACATATATTCGCGTACACTGTTCGCACACCTTGCGAAACAGTTACTGTTCACTCCGTTCACAGTAACTTAGCCAAAATTCATTCCAGATTGCCTGCGGCAATGGAATTTTGGCTTGTATGTCTCGGGATTTTGGCATATTCATGCCAAAACACCTCGCGGGATAGTGGTGTGTGAACAGTAACGCGAAACAACCAGTAAACAGCGCGGGGCATTATTTCGGTTTGGGTGAATTTTGCAGGAAGCGTAGTAACTCTTAGTTCCGGGAAATCTGCGTTATTCGAAAAATGCTCACTGTCTGAGCCGCTTCGCGGCGAGTTTGAGCATTTTTCGAATGCTTTTAGCAGATTTTCCGAAACTTAGAGTTCCTAGCTTCCGAAACTGAACCCAAACCGAAATAATGCCCCGCGCGTCCCTTAATCGAACAAAAAGAACTGCCATGCCTTCACACAGCAGTTCTTCCTCCCATTACTGAATAATATGTCTCGGACAAACCTCTTTACAAGCCCCACAATTCGTACACTTACTATAATCAATATGCGCACAGAAATTATCAACCGTAATCGCCCCATTCGGGCAAGTCTTCTCACACTTCTTACATCCGATACAGCCAACCTCACACGCAGAAGTAACAGCCTTACCTTTGGCATGAGAACTACACTGCACAAACGTAGTCTGCTCATAGGGTACAAGCTCAATCAAATGCTTCGGACACTTGGCAACGCACTTACCGCATGCCTTACAAGCCTCCTTATCAACCACTGCCACACCGTTCACAACATCAATCGCCCCAAACGGACAGGCTTTCACACAGCTTCCGAATCCAAGACATCCGAATGCACATGCCTTAGCTCCGCCACCAGGAATGAAAGCCATCATCTCACAGTCTTCCACACCTGTATACTCATAATTATCCTTCGTCTTCTCACAGGTACCCGCACACTTCACATACGCCACCTGACGGGTAGTCTCCACAACTTCCTGTCCCATGATCGCTGCGATCACTTTTCCGACAGGCTCACCGCCTACCGGACATCCATTTACAGGTGCCTCACCTTTGGCGATCGCTGCTGCCAGACCATCACAGCCGGGATAACCACAGCCACCGCAGTTATTACCGGGAAGCGCCTCACGAACAGCAACTTCCTTCTCATCCACTTCCACAGCAAACTTCTTACCGGCAACGCCAAGGAAAACACCGATAAAAAGACCTACTGCCGCAACCAGTACAGTTGCCGCGATAATTGCTCCTATATTCATACCAGTCCCCTCCTTAAATCAGTCCTGAAAATCCGAAGAAGGCAATTGCCATCAGTCCAGCTGTCAGCAGAACTGTAGGGAATCCCTGGAAGGATTTTGGAATGTCATTGTATGCGATTTTCTCACGGATACCAGCCATCAGCACGATGGAAATAGTAAAGCCCACTGCTGTTGCAAATCCGTTCACTGTTCCCTGAAGAACATTATACTCTTTCTGCACGTTTGTAAGGGCAACACCAAGAACCGCACAGTTTGTTGTGATCAGTGGAAGATACACACCAAGTGCCTGATACAGGGAAGGCATTGTCTTCTTAAGGAACATCTCTACAAACTGTACCAGTGCCGCGATCAGCAGGATGAATACGATAGTCTGCAGATAAGTCAAGTTCGTAGGAACCAGGATAGCATTGTAAATAATACCTGTCACAAAAGATGACAGTGTAATAACGAAGATGATCGCACCGCCCATGCCGGCTGCTGTCTCAACACTCTTGGAAACACCAAGGAAAGGACAGAGGCCAAGGAACTGACTGAGGACTACGTTATTTACAATCGCTGAGCTTACAAGTATGATCAAAAGTTCTTTCATAATCCATTACCCCCTTTTTCCCTTACACATGGTATTGCCACAGGCTGCACAGCTTCCGCCGCAATCAGGATTACTTGGATCAATGCCACGTTTGGCTGCACCGATTTTGAATTTGTTCTGTAATGCAGAAAGCGCTGCCAGAACAAAGAATGCTCCGGGTGCCAGGATAAAGATTGTAATCGGTTCATAACCTGCCTTACCTGCTGCAGCATCTGCCAGAGGAAGAATCTGATGTCCGAACAGAGAACCTGCACCGATCAGCTCACGTACTGCACCAATACAGGTGATACTTAAGGTAAATCCAAGACCCATACCAATACCATCAAACAGAGAGGCAATCGGTTTATTCTTGGATGCATATGCTTCTGCACGTCCAAGGATGATACAGTTAACTACGATCAGAGGAATATAGATTCCAAGGGAGTCATACAGGCTTGGAATAAATCCCTGTAAAAGAAGCTGTACAACTGTTACAAAGGAAGCAACAACTACGATAAATGCAGGCATACGCACTCTGTCCGGAATAAAGTTTCTCAGAAGAGAGATCATTAAGTTGGATGCTGCAAGGATCACTGTTGTAGTAAGTCCCATTCCGATACCATTGGTTGCAGATGTGGTGATAGCCAGTGTAGGACACATACCAAGCATCAGTACAAAGGTAGGATTTTCTTTGATGATTCCGTTATATAAACGTTCAGCAGGTGTGTTTGGTTTCATCACTGATTTCCCCCTTTCTCATACTGGAATGCACATAATCCGGCATTGACACCGTTTGTCATGGCATTCGTTGTAATAGTGGCACCACTTAACGCATCAATCTGATCATCCGCTGTGGCACCGGTCTTTGTATATTCAAATTTATCTACGTTCTTATCTTTGAACTGATTCTTAAATGCATCTGTGTTTGCTCTCATACCAAGACCTGCGGTCTCACCGATGGAAAGAATGGAAATTCCATTTAAGGTACCGTCATCCTGGATACCCATTGCAAACTGGATATCTCCGCCGTAACCCTCGGAAGTGGTTACTGTAAATGCATATCCCAGTTCATTGCCTGAAGCATCTTTGGCAAGCATAGTCTCATCTATGGACTGTGCCGCATATCCGTTCTCATCCAGATAAGACTGCATGGCATCCGCATCCACATCCACTGTCTCAAAGCTGTCCGCATCTGCAAATACTGCCTTATACGCATCTTGTTTCGCCTGAGCTTCCTGCTTTGCAATAGGATCTGCCGTAATATCCTGGACTACACCAAGGGCAAGTCCTGCCACCAGTGTGATCACTGTAATGGCAATGGTATCTTTGATAATTCTGTTACTCATGCCTTTTTGCCCCCTTTCCCAAATGCCGGGTGACGAGTCACACGTTCAATCATCGGAACTAACAGGTTGCAGAAAATGATCGCATAGGATACGCCCTCTGCGGAACCGCCAAAGAGACGGAAAACCGCAGTCAGTACACCAAGACAGACACCGTATACATACTGTCCTCTTGGTGTGATCGGTGTTGTGACATAGTCTGTAGCCATAAACCATGCACCAAGCATAAGACCACCGCCGAAGATGTGGCTGAACAGATAGTTCACGTCAAATCCCTTGCCTGTTCCAAGCATGTAAAGGATTACAAATACTGCGAAACTTCCAATATAGGTAAGCGGAATCTTCAGATCGATCACCTTGAAAACCAGAAGGATTGCTGCTCCGATCAGGATCGCAAGGGCAGAAGTCTCACCGATAGTTCCCTGGATATCACCGATAAACATATGTAATACAGATACAGAACTGTCTGTAAATCCATTCTGTTTCAGAGCTGCCAGAGGAGTTGCACCGGATACGGTATCTACCACACCTCTGAAGCTGTCGCTTACTGCGAAATCTGTCATCTTTCCTGCGAAAGAGATCATCAGGAAACATCTTCCTGCAAGTGCTGGGTTCATGAAGTTCTGTCCCAGACCACCAAAGAGCTGTTTTACAACGATGATCGCAAATGCACTGCCAAGTACAGGCATCCAGAGCGGAATTGATGCAGGCATATTTAATGCAAGTAATAAACCTGTAACAACTGCACTGAAGTCTGTAATTGTGTTCTTCTTATGCATCAGCTTGTCATAAATCCACTCAAAGAATACACTGGAAGCGACAGTGATCACTACTACCAGTAAGGCACGAAGGCCAAAATTATAAATTCCAAACAGTGTGGTCGGCAGAAGCGCCAGTGCCACAAGCTGCATGATTTTGCTTGTTGTCATCTTATCCCGGACATGGGGATTGGATGATACATGTAACATCTGATCCATTACGATGTCCCCCTTTTACTTTTTCTTACGGCTTGCCAGAACCATCTTACGCATAGATTTGATCATCTGGGTCAGCGGACGCTTGGCAGGGCAGATATAACTGCAGCAGCCACATTCGCAGCACTCCATACCATCAAATTTCTGGAAGCTCTCCATATCACCATGCTCTGCAAAGGTTGCAAGTCTTGCAGGAATGACATGGCCGGGACAGACTCCTACACATCTGCCGCAGTTAATGCATGCAGTCTGTTCGGCATCTGCCACATCATCCTTCTCCAGGCAGAGACATGCGGAGCTTGTCTTAATACATGGTACATGAGTGTCATACATGGCAAATCCCATCATAGGACCACCTGAAATTACTTTGGATACATTGTCTGTCAGTCCGCCGGCAGCTTCAATCAGCTCTGCCATATCTGTTCCGGAAAGGACATCAAAGTTCTGCGGATTCTTAATCCCCTGTCCTGTTACTGTCACGATACGGTCCATAACAGGTTTTCCAAGGATAACGGCTTCATAAACAGCAATTACGGTATCTACGTTATCAACTACGCATCCTGCATCTGCCGGAAGCATGGCAGAGTTGATCTCTCTGTCTGTGACAGCTTTGATCAGGAAACGCTCACCACCCTGTGGGTACTTGGTCATCAGCTCTGCTACTTCAATACGTGGAATATCTTTTACCATTTCTTTCAGTTTCGCAATACAGTCAGGCTTGTTATCCTCAATACAGATGTATCCCTTTGCATTGTCAAAAAGCTTCAGCATAACTCTTAAGCCCTCGATCAGCTTCTCAGAGTCATCCAGCATTCTTCTGTAGTCACTGGTAAGATAGGGTTCACACTCGGCACCGTTTACAAGGATATGATCGATCTTCTCCGGTTCCTTTGGCGCAAGCTTTACCTGTGTGGGGAATCCGGCGCCGCCCATTCCCACAACTCCGCCTTCTTTAATTCTCGCCAAAATCTCCTCTTTCGAAAGATCTTCCAGACGTGCAGGAGTAAATTCCACACTTTCATACTGCTGGTCATTCTCAATGATAATGGAACTGACCATAGAACCTGTTGCTGTCAGGCGCGGTTCGATTCCTTTTACCGTACCGGAAACAGACGAATGGATCGGTGATGAGACAAACCCCGCAGCATCTGCGATCTTCTGTCCTGCGAGCACATGGTCTCCCTTCTGAACTATCGCTGCAGCCGGAGCACCGATATGCTGGGAAAGAGGATATACCATATCTCCCTTTGGCAGATATTTCACTACCGGACTGTTCTTGGATAATTCTTTTCCGTCATAAGGATGAACACCACCCTTAAAGGTTAAAATTCCCATTTCGTTCCCTCCTTTTATATTAAGCACCACCAAAGTGCTCTATTTTTGATAAAATCCATATACTTTTTTGTACATTTTTATCAACCTGTTTATAATATAAACCATTTTTTCAAAAAAAGCACTACCCAAATTTCATTTTCTTGTGTATAATTAAATACAATTTCAGAAAGGAAAAATTATTAACATGATTGTTAAAAAAATGCCTATTTTACAGGGGTTTCCAGACTTTGAGACCGTTAATTTTTTCACTGGAAAACTCTTCCAAAAATACAATTTTACACCTGTTTTTTACGACATAGAAACCACAGGATTGTCAAGAAATTCCACGTATTTATACCTGATCGGAGCTGTTGGAATTGAAGATGAAACTTGGTATTTTTATCAATGGATGGCCGAAAATGCCAGTGAAGAAGAGACAATTCTGAGAATTTTTTCACAATTTCTTCAGCAATATAATTTGATGATTTCTTACAACGGAGAACGATTTGACCAGCCCTATCTGGAAGCACGATATGAAAAATATGGAATCCCCTCTCCATTTACAGGAAAACAGTCTCTGGATCTCTACCTGACATTAAAACCGTTAAAGTCACTTTTAAAACTGCCCGCCATGAAACAGCCCTGCATGGAAGAATTTCTGGGGATCAAAGACAGGATTTATGATAATGGTAAGGAGTGCATTAAACTTTACAAAGATTTTCTGAAGAAAAGAGATACTTTTACGGCTGAAGAAATCCTGGGACACAACCTGGAGGATGTGCTGGGACTGGGAAGAATCTTTGATATGCTGGGATATCTGTGCGTTTATGACGGAGATTATGAAGTTACATACAGTGAATTTGACGGAG
Source organism: Blautia sp. 1001283B150304_161114_C9 (assembly GCF_015668165.1). NCBI lineage: Bacteria > Bacillati > Bacillota > Clostridia > Lachnospirales > Lachnospiraceae > Blautia > Blautia sp. 1001283B150304_161114_C9. The sequence goes on from NZ_JADPGO010000014.1 coordinate 41,141, forward strand.
ACAACCTGATCCTGAAGCTGAAGCTCCCCTGCACACTGCCACAGGAATTTTCCAATGGAAACACTGACTTCTATCTGACAGGAAAAGACGAAGAAATCAATTTAATTATCAAAACAACTGACGGGAAACTGAAACAATACTATGCAGATTATAAGGATTACTATTATCTCCCGGAGGAGGATACGGTTATCCCGAAATCTCTCGGATCCGGAATTGACAGAAAGCACCGGAAAGCAGCAACCAGAAATACCTGTTACACCTGGTTTACCTGCTCCGATGCCTTCCTCAGTTCTCCCGTACAGCAGAAGCAATATCTGACATATACGCTTTCTTGTCTGATTGGAACTCTAGAACGTGTCTGAAAAATCCTCTGTGATCATATATAAATATCGTCAAAAGCAATTTCCAATGGATTGTGAAGAGAAAAAGCCCTCTCACTGCTGACCGAGAAAATATAACCGTCAAATTCCATTGTCTCAAAAAAGCATGGCCTTTCTGAGGATTTTCCGAGGACAAACCCATCTGCTGTGGGAACCACTTCAAAAGAATCCAAAGGGAGGCTCATTCCTCTGCCTGTCATTTTCATATAACTTTCTTTTAATGTCCAGAGCGTAAAGAACGCCTTATCTTTATCCTCCGCAGCCTTGATGTAAGCAAGCTCTGAATGGTAGAAATAATGTTCTGCCACCTCAAGAGGCGCATTGGCATTTTTCTCAATATCGCACCCGACTTCGCAGTCTGACAGCACACCCACAACATAGTCCCCCGCATGAGATACATTAAAAAAAAGGCCATCCACAACCGGCTTTTCATTGTCAGAATATCTCAGGCAGCTTTCCGTAAGCCCGTTTTCATCGAGGATTTTTCTGATGATGATCCCTGCACCCAGACTTCTTTTGCGGTCATCAGGCATACGATACCTGATGACCTTTTCTCTTCTTCTGATCCCAACCAGATCCAGAAGCCTTTCATTCTTAAGCGGATCCTCAAAATGATTAATATTGATTCTGTATAATTTCTGCATCTGATCAACAGTTACTTCTTCTGAATATCGATCTTGCTGTCAAACCCTGTAAGGCTGAATACATCGTAAACCTCATCAGAAACATTGATGATCTTAAATCCATCCTTTTGAGCCATTTTTTTGTAGGCCACGATTACCTGACGTAAGCCTGCAGATGAAATATACTCCAAATTTGTAAAATCAAATACCAGACTTGTGATGCTGTCTTCAAGTCCGGACAGAGCCTCCCCTAACTGGGGAGCTGTCTGTGTATCAAGCCATCCGCTGATTTCCATAGTTGCTTTGTTACCTTCTGTTTTTGTGATAATTTCCATTGTGATTTTCCCTCCTGAATCAATCAAAAAATGTAAGTCTGTCAAGTGCTGCAATTGCATTTTCCAGATATCTGTCATCTGTAACCGGCCATTTATAATCCAGCCTGTACAGAACCTGTGCTGTAAAACGATTGCTGTAATCAATGGTATAGATTTCATTTTCATTATGTGAGGTATAGGCAATCAGTCCGGAAACCGCATCAGAATCCTGACCGGTCTTTGCAAATTCCTTCACTGCTGCCTCAAACTCCTCATCTCTTACAATATCAATCCTGAATCCATAGCTGCGCATTGCGTAGATCAGGTCTGCCATATAAATATGATGGCTGTTGCATGCATGGAATACAGTAAATCTCCGGTCGGTCTGAGCCAGTCTCAGAACTGCCAGCGCAGTAGAATCAATCGGTGAGAATTCTGCCACCTCATGCATACCGCCCATAGGGAATTTACCTACAGCCGCATAACCTCTCAGGCTGCGAAGGAATCCATTGGTAATGAAATTAATCTGGAACTCGCCGTCAGAGTTTCGGCTCATCAGATTACCTACCCGGACTACCTTGCCGTCCAGTCCCTCGGAAACTGCTTCCAGAACCGCCCTCTCTGCCAGGAATTTGGTGCGGATATATTCGTTGGTAATATTCTGTCCGATGTACAGATCATTCTCACAGAAAACTCTGGACATTGGCGGAACACCGTCAGAACCCTCTCCCGCAACGGAAACCGTAGAAATCTGGATCAGTCTGCGGCCGTTATTCTTACAGAAATCGATCAGATTTTCCACACCCTGCACATTAATTCTTTCCAGTACATCATCTGCAGCGAAATGCTTTACGCAGGCAGCACAGTTAACGATGGTACTAAATTTGTATGCTGAGAATCCTGCCACCTGTTCTTTGGAAGTAATATCCCCATCTACACAGATAATACGATTTTCAAACAGTTCCTTGCATGGATTGTCGAAATAGTACATCAGCATATTCATCATTCGTTTTTCCGGTGATTCATATTTGCCCTTGCGCACCAGACAGTAAACCTTACCGTCATAATTGTCAAGGAATGCTTTAAGGACATGGATCCCCAGGAAACCTGTGGCACCTGTGACCATAATATCTCCCAGCTTTTCCTTTGTGATCCGGTCTGCATTTTCTTCTGTATTTGCGCTGATCACATTCTGGATCCTATTATAGTTATAATCCGAAAATTCATTCTTGCTCTGTGCAGCCTCTGTAACTCCGTCATCATCAACCAGAGCTGCAAGTTCCCGTACAGTAGGATATTTGAAAATATCCGCATATACCAGTGAAATATTCTTTGACAGACACATAACAGCAACCTTGGATGCAGTAAGGGAAGATCCGCCCAGCTCAAAGAAGTTGTCCTCAATCCCTACTCTTTCAATTCCCAGTGCTTTCTCAAAAATCTCACAGAGTGCTCTCTGAGCTGCTGTAACCGGCTCTACATAGCTGGCAGTGTTCGTGGTTACCTCCGGCATTGGCAGTGCTTTTTTATCAATCTTACCGCCCGGTGTCACAGGCATTTCCTCAATGCTGACAAAGAAAGACGGCATCATATAATCCGGGATCAGCGGCTCCAGGAAGGTCTTCAGTTCATCCTCCGGGATGGCTTCTCCTGTATAATAAGCTGTGATATATTTATTTCCACCCTTTTCAATTACTGTAACGGCTGCATTTTTCACCAGCTCATGTTTCAGAAGGGCACCTTCGATCTCACCAAGCTCCACACGATATCCTCTGATCTTCACCTGTGAATCGATCCGGCCTATGTACTCAATATTTCCGTCACCTTTCATACGGACCATATCACCGGTCCTGTAAAGACGGCTTTCCTGCTCACATACAGCAAATGGATTTTCTACAAACACAGATGCTGTTTTTTCCGGAAGATTATGATATCCTCTGGCAATCTGCCTTCCTGCGTGACAAAGTTCGCCGGACGCACCCACCGGAAGCCGGTTCAGATTCTCATCCACAATGTAGCTGCGCACATTCCGCTGTGATTTTCCAATCGGGATGTTGTCATACTGTCTGTCTACCAAAAACTCTGTGGAAGAAACCGTATTCTCTGTAGGACCGTAGCCATTGATCATCTGATAGGTACGGTTACGGTAATGCTTGAATTTCTCGCCGCCAAGTGTAACAAATTTAAGAGCAGGTGCATCCTCCAGAAGTTCTGTAACCAGTTCTCCCATCTGGGTAGGGAAGGTTGCGGTGGTGATCTCTTTTTCCTTTATATATCTGCTTATGGCAATGGCGTCCTTACGGATACTCTCCGGTAAAATATACAGGACTGCTCCTGCGGTAAGAGGTGCAAACAGATCGATCACTGACGCATCGAAACAGAAGCTCGCAAACTCTGCCACAATGTCATCCGGTGAAGTATTTCTGCTCAGTGTGATATATTCGATCAGGTTCAACAGATTTCTGTGCTCGATCATAACACCCTTTGGCTTTCCTGTGGAGCCTGAGGTATAGATCATATAGGCAAGGTTCTCCGGTTTCGGAGAAATAAGCTCTGCAGAAAGTTCAAAATCCTCAGCCTCATCTGACACACTGTCCAGACTGATCACATTTCCGTCATAAAATTCCACAAGATTCTGATACTGATCGATCACAAGGAGATTTCTTGCTCCTGAATCCTTCAGCATATATTCAATTCTGCTCTGTGGATACTCCGGATCCAGAGGAACATAGGCTCCGCCGGCCTTCATAACACCCACATAGGCTACTGTATATTCCTTTGTCCTGCCACACAGGATACCTGTAGCCTGTTCCGGGCCAAATCCGTTTTCCGTAAGCTTCTGAGCAATATAATCAGACATTCTGTCCAACTCTCTGTAAGTAAAATCTCCGAAGTCATCCCGCACTGCCGGTCTGTCCGGATATCTGGCAGCCATCTCCTTAAACAGATCTATGAAGGTCTTTCCTGCATGTTCCGGAATATCCTCCATCTGAGTTTTTTCCTCAAACATCAGCCGGATATCAGCCGGATCGCATTCCCTTAAGATTCCCTCTGCAGTGGTTTCCAGATTGTCAGCCAGATACCGGATAGTTTCCTCATGGTACATATCCCCTCTGTACTCAATCTCAAAGACAAATCTGTTCTTTTCAATGGAAATGCTGACAGAAACCGGTGCCTTTGCCATGTTCAGGCTGACAGGCTCCTCCTGTGCATATTCCCCGCCAATGGTGTCAAAAGCAAAATTGTCGCCCTGGTAAATAACCATGGCATCTGCCTTAATATCAAACTCATGGCTGATCTGTGAGAAAGGATAAATATCGTTGTTCATGGAATCGATCAGCTGTTTCTGTACACCGCTTAAGCAATCTTTGGCTGTTCCTGAGAAATCGCAGAAAACAGGGAGTGTTTTTACCAGCATACCCACTGTTTCCGAAAGTCTGGAATCGTTTCTTCCATGGTAAATAGTGGTAAATACAGCATCCTTTTTGAAATTATATTTTCCAAGTGTGATACCAAAAGCGGAAATGAAGAATACATTCTCCGTAATTCCATGCTTTTTACAGAATTCCTTCACATCCTGCACGGAAATGGATCTGGTCTCTCTGTGGTAAAGTTCTGCTGTTGGAGCCGCACCGTTTTTGTCCGGATAGAAGCTGATGCTTCCACCTGCATGTTCAAATACTGACTTATAATAATTCTCTGCATTTTTATAGATATCACCTGCCAGGGCATCTCTGTTATCCAGTGCCAGATCATAGGAAGTATAACCTTCCGGTTCCAGCTTCTCACCGCTGTAAGCTCTGTTAATATCATTAATTATAATAGCCAGAGATGTACCATCGGCAACAATGTGGTGAAGGTCCAGGAACAGATAATTGCCATCACAGGTTCTGTAGATTTCAAACCGGAAAAGCTGTTCATTAAACAACATATATGGACGTACCAGAGTGTCTCTGTTCATTCCGTTTAAAATCGGTGTTTTATAACTGAGCCCATCGTTTCGTTTCTGAAGTACATTTCCGTTGTCATCCATAAACAGACGGGTTTTCAGATAAGGATGCGCCTCAACAGTACTGTCAATGGCTTCTGCCAGTCTGTCCAAATCCACCTTGTTATCAAGCTTTAACAGATACGGGATATTGTAAATGGTAGAACCCATATTTGCAGTACACTCAATGAAAATCCCCTCCTGAGTGTTGGTAAGAGGATAACTTTCCTGTACTTCCCTTTTGCTTTCTTTTCCCGCAGTTTTTACAAATTCCTCCATCATTCGGATAGTGGGATGATTCTTAATATCTGAAGTTTTGATCACAATGTCAAAGGCTTTGGAGATCAGGATATTCAGCTTAATGGCAGTGATGGATGTCAGACCTGCCTCATAAATATCTGTGGTAATCCCAAAATCCGTATACCCCAGAACCTCTGCGATACAGTCAAATAATATCTGCTGAACCTCATTCTCAGGCTTAATGATCTCCGCTGCTTTTTTCTCAGGCAGAGGAAGAGCCTTTTTATTTACCTTCTGGTTCTGGTTCAGAGGAATTTTGTCAATCTGCATGGTAACTGCAGGTACCATATAGGCAGGCTTTGTCTCTTTAATAAAATCATTCAGGGCATTGATATCAACAGTGCTGTCCGATACCACATAGGCAGCAATATATTTTCCACCATTTGGATCATCAAAGGCAACTACAGTGGCATCCCTGATGCCCTCATATCTGCGGATCACTTCCTCAACCTCAGAAAGCTCAATCCTGAAACCTCTGATCTTAACCTGGGAATCCTTTCTGCCAATGATCTGGATATTTCCATCCGGAAGAAATCTTGCCACATCACCTGAATGATACATCACTTCGTATCCCGGTGTATCATCATAAAGATTCTTTGTATAGACCTCGGCAGTTTTTTCCGGCTTGTTAAGATATCCTCTGGAAACCTGCCAGCCGGTGATCATCAGCTCTCCGCATGCACCGGGAGGAAGCATATGCCCCAGCTTGTCTGTAATATAAAGCTTCACATTGTCAAGTGCTTTTCCGATCGGGACATTTGGATAATATTTGTCCACTTCAAATACAGTCGTAAAAATAGTCGCCTCTGTAGGTCCATAAGCATTGATAAACTTATAATCTTTTGGCGGCTCACATGGAACCAACTTCTCTCCTCCTACAGAAAGATATCTCAGGCTCTTACAATCCATCTCCAACGCAAACTGCCTTCCCACCTGAGTAGTCATAAAGGAATGCGTGATGCCATTTTTCTCAAAATAGTGCTGCAGTCCAATAAAATCCAGACGGATCTCCTCCGGAATAATGTGAAGCTGTGCACCGTTTGTGATGGCACCGTAAATATCCATCATGCAGGCATCAAAACCAAAGGAAGCATATGCAGCTATCCTGGAATCCGAATCTATGCCATAATACCTCTTGAACCAGTGACAGAAAGCAGTAATATTTCCATATTCCAGCATACAGCCCTTTGGCACACCTGTGGAACCGGAAGTATACAAAAGGATAAACAGATCATGCAGCTGCGGCTTCTTAAGCACAACATCCCTATCTTCCAGCTGCCAGATCTGATCTGTAAACAGCACCGGTCCTTTATATCCGTCTACCAGAGAAAGAAGCTCTCTGTCAGCAATGAGAAGCTTTGCAGAGGAATCCTCCATCATGTACATCAGGCGGTCCCTGGGATAGGTTGGATCCAGAGGCTGGTAAGCTGCACCTGCCTTTATCACGCCCATCGGTGCGATCGCCATATATTCACAGCGGGGGATCAGAATGGAAACAACATCTTCACTGCCAATTCCCTGGGATGCGATATATTTTCCAAGTCTGTCGCTGATCTCATCCAGTTCTCTGTAAGTATATTTTTTATCCTTAAATACCACAGCCGTATGGTCAGGAATGGTCTGTACCAGCTCCTCAAACATATCAGCGATGGTCTTACTTCTGTCATATTCGCAGGCAGTATTATTAAATTCCGCAATTGTGTCCGCTCCATTTTGGGAAAGAACAGAAACTTCCGAAATATATTTTGCTTTCAGCAGGGAATCCATAGCTGCCTCATAGGATTCCAATATTCCACGTACAAAGGCTTCACTGTACATGTCACTGCGGTATTCTGCAGTAAGCACATATTTATGATCGTATTCTCTTACCTGAATCAACAGAGGCATCTTTGACATATCCGGAGAAAGGTCATGACCCCTGGCAACAGTATCACCGATTGGGAAATCATCCCCAAGCTCTGCCTGATATGCAAATACCAGATCAGAATTAATCCCGTACTTTGCACAAATATCAGAGAACGGAAAAATATCATTTGCCATGGAAGACAGAATCTGCTCAGAGAGCTCTGTCATATAGGCCTGTATGGTGACTTTCGGATCACAGGAACAGTAAACCGGCAGAGTCTTTACAAGCATGCAGACTGTATTCTCCAGTCTGGAATCATTTCTTCCATTATAAATAGTTGCAAAAAGACTCTCCTCGGAATTGGAATATCTGCTCATGAGAATGCCGAATACACCTGTAAACAGAATGTTTGGAGTAACCCCCAGCTTCTCGCAGGCAGAAAGTACCAGAGACTCTCTGGTGTCCACAGGCATCGACAGATATCCTCTCTCAGGAATCTTTCCTGAGCAGTCAGGAAGAGGCAGGGATTCTGTCTCAATTCCCTCGAAAATACTGTCATAATATTTCTCGGCCTTCTTATATTTTCCCTCTTTCATCTGCTGTTCTTCATCAAGGGCAGCATCAAAGCCTGTGTAGGATTCTTTCTCCAATTTCTCACCCAGATAGGCCCGATCGATATCCTCAAAAATAATATCATAGGAATTACCATCTGCCAGGATATGGTGGAAATCTGTAAAAAGATATTTCCTGTCTTCTGTCACATAAATCCCCGCCCGGAACAGCCGTCCCTTTTCCAGCTTAAAGGGACGCACCAGCTCATCTTTCATCTTTTCAAACTGCTCATTTGTGGTCCGGACCACCTCTGGTACAAAGGCTTCCTCACAAGGCTTCTGCACCATCTCTCCGCTGTCACTTAAATAAACCTTTGTCAGCAGATACGGATGTGCAGCGATCATCTGAGAAATGGCATCTGACAGCTTCTGAACGTCAACAGAGCTTTCCAGTTCAAACAGGAACGGAATATTGTATACCGTACTCTCAGGATTCTTCATGCACTCTGCAAAAATACCCTTCTGGGAGCCGGTAAGAGGGTAAACTTCTCTCTTTTCATAGGTTCTGATCTTCGGTGCAAGCATCACATATTTTTCCAGTTTCTCCACCGTATTGTTTTCGTGGATATCACTGGTTTTCACAGTCACTCCGAATTCCTCTGAGATCAGAATACAAAGCTTCATGGCACTGATAGAAGACAGCCCCGCCCTGTAAAAACTTGTGTCAGTTCCAAAAAAATCATTCTCCACAACGTCTGCAACGATTTCAAAAATCTTCTTCTGCATAGGAGTCTGGGGTTCTTTCAGATTCTTTGGCTGTGCAACCGGCTTTGGCAGTGCTTTCTTATCAATTTTGCCATTCTATGTCACAGGCATCTTTTCCAGTTGGACAAAAACCTCAGGAACCATATAATGAGCCAGGGACTCTGATGCATAGGCAGAAAGCTCCTCTGTATTGATCTGGCGGTCAGCCATAAAATAGCAGCAGAGGAATTTGTTATCTACAGGCAGAGTAATGCTGGTAATGATTCCCTCATAGGAATTGATCACTTCCTCGATCTCACCAAGCTCAATCCTCAGACCGCGAAGCTTGATCTGATTGTCTATTCTTCCGAAAAATTCAATCTCACCCTCAGGGCTGATCCTTGCAAGGTCACCGGTCTTATAAGCTCTCTCTCCGTTAAGATCAATGAATACAGCCTCTGTTTTATCCGGCAGATTCATATAACCTCTGCCAACGCCCAGTCCTGCGATCACAAGCTCTCCGGTCTCTCCGTCCGGAAGGATCTTATTCTCTTTATCTACAATATATACCTTCACATTACCGTTAGGCGTACCAATGGTAATGTTTCTGCTGTCCGTAATTACCTTCATGGTACAGCTGATGGTAGTTTCCGTAGGTCCATAACCATTCATAATGTAAGCATCCGGGTTTACTCTGCGAATCTTGTCATACAGAGCCGGAGGAAAAGCCTCTGCACCTACATCAAACACCTTAATCTGAGAAACTGCTTTTTCAAGCTGGGGCAGATCGATCATATTGGACAGGTAAGTAGGAGTTGTGGTCATAATATCCACTTTATTTCTGACGATCAGCTCACCCAGCATAAGAGGATTCAGAATCTCCTCATCAGAGGCGATCACCGCAGTCATCCCGTTGGTAAGTGGCAGAAATTCCTCCAAAACAGACACATCAAAGGTCATGGCTGCCATGGAAAGAGAAACCGATCCCCTGCTGACATAACCATAAGTTTCCGCATTTTTCGGATCCGGATTTACAAAATTGGCAAGGTTGATATGTTCGATCAGCACACCCTTGGGCTTGCCTGTGGAACCGGAAGTATAGATACAATAACAAAGATCATGCTCCCCGATCTTTACCTGAGGATTCTCTGTATTCTCATTCTCCAGAAGTTCCTCGATCAGAAGTACTATACAGGGAAGCTTAGCAAACAGTTCCCTTCGTTCCTCTGCGATCTCCTTTGTTGTGATAATAAAAGGAGCTCCTGAATCCTCAAAAATATATCGGATCCTGTCATCAGGATAATCCGGTGTGGCAACTGCAAATGCGCCTCCTGCCTTCAGGATACCCTGTCGCACTGCATAGAAATCACAGCATCTCTCAAGAACCACACCTACGATAGTCTCCCGTCTGACACCTTTTTCCACAAGTGCATTGGCAATCCTGTTGGCCCGTTCATTGAGCTGTGCATAGGTGAAGCTCTCTTTGCCGGAGACAACTGCACATTTCTCAGGATGAAGCTTCACCTGTTCCTCGAACAATTCTGTTACCGGCCGAAACTCAAAAACAAAATTGTTCCTTTCATTAATATTTTTCATTTTCATGTACCTCCTAAAAAGATATTATGGTATTATTCATATCAATCGCACGAATATAATCCATGGATTTTGATACCTTCTTGACAAGTTCAATCCCATGTATATCAAAGTCTTCACTGTCATACTGATATTCCAGAGGGTTGAAATTTACACCGTTATCTCTGATCCTCAGTCTGCAGAGATCATCCTCCAGACAGAGGTTAATGTCGATCCAGTTGGAGGTTTTTCCCCCGAATCGTATAATATTTACAGTCATTTCCTCCGCACACACTGCGGCAAGATTTGCCTTGCTTTTAGAAGCTCCCTGTTCCTGGCAGAACTCTATGATCCTCTTATGAACCGTTTGTGCTTCCTCCATGGTACTCTTAATGGAAAAATCCAGATTAATCCCCGGATTTTTGTCAGGAACAATATAAAAGCTTGTATTCTTATGCCTGATTTTTCTGAAAATGCAGGCTGCAACTGCAGTTATGATCTCAGTGGCAACAAATCCTGCTGCAATTCCGTCGATACCGATCCCGTCAATCTGTTTCCATACAAGGATTCCCACCAGGGTTGCAGGCAGAACTACCACCGCATTCTCCAGAAATGTGGCAAAGCTTGCAATGGCTGTCTCCTCAATGGACTCGTAATAGCTGATAATAAACTTATTCCACAGATAAGGTGCCACACACAAAGCAAAGATGCGCAGCGCCTGGACCATATGGCTGCCCAGTTCGCCACCGCCGCTTCCGAACATAACAGTGATTTCCTCGGTAAACAGCATAATAAGGACAAAGATCACAGCCAGCAGGATGTAACTGTATTTCAACATCTTTTTACAGAGAACCCGGATTCCCACGTAGTCCTTCTCTCCAAAAAGGATTCCTGCCACATTTGGGATCACACCGATGATTCCGCCTGTAAGCATCTCGACGATCAGCAGCACATTGTCACAGACAGTAAATACTGCCATACCTTCCTCGCCCAGCTGGTTCATGATAATGGTATTCAGTCCAAGCGCCTTTACAAAATTAGCTGCCATAAAGATCAGCATTGGCACGCCTGTGATGATTGCTTCCTTTGTGATTCCAAGTTCGCCCGGCTTTAGCAGGATCAGGTGGAGGTTTCGCTTATCAGAGCGGATATAAAGCACAAAAATTCCCATTGCAAACAGGAAACCAAGAACAGTTGATAAGGATGCACCTGTAATTCCCAGAGGAGTATATCTGAGGAATATATAGTCCAGCACAAGATTGATCACATTGGCTGCAATAAGGTAGGCTGATGCCAGCTCCGGATGATTCTCCACTCCAAGGTAATTGACCATCATCAGTCCAATTCCGATCACTGGTGCCCCCAGCATACTTACACGTATGTAATCTCTGGTATAACCGGTCAGGACACCGTCACCTGATACCAGAAGTCTGGCAACAGGTTCTGCTGCAGGAAGGGCGCAGATTGAAAAAATGATTCCCACCACAAGTGTTACTATAAATGTGGCGGAAAACAATTTCGATGCCCCTTCTTTGTCTCGTTTGCCAAGCATGTTTCCCACTGCTATGGAACCGCCGATGCCAAGGCAGTATCCTGTCAGCTGAACGATCGTCTCCACAGGCAGGCTCAGGGTAACTGCAGACATTGCCTCCACCCCGATCAGGTTACTTACAAATATCGTATCTACGATATTTCCCAGCTGAAGCGCCAGAGACATCATAATCCCCGGAATGATGTACTTATTCAGCTTCGCATTCAGCAGTCTGTTATTTCTCTCTTCCATCGCTTCCTCTCCTTTGTTTTCAGTTTTTTCAAAATATTGTGCCGTAAAACTGTAAGATATTTAAATTTTACCATTTAGTGCGATAAATGGCAAGTTAATAAAGAATGGGAGAAAGCAAATAAATATTGCTATTTACTGTAACCTGATTCCCCATATTTTACAGTCTCTGGTGCCTACAACCGCATAGTTATCGTAGACAGCCGGGGAAGCCTCTATCACACCCTCGCTGACAGATAATACATCTTCCTGTTTACCTGTTTTACCATCAAGAAGGCGGATATCACCTGTACTGTTGCAATAAAGAACCTTTCCTGATCCGTCTTTGTTATAAACGCACACCGGAGAAGACCAGGCATATGAGGAAGAATCCTCCCATACTTTAGATCCGTCAGATTTTCTCAGACAGGCAAGAACTCCCGATGCATTGTCAGAGGTCTTTGCCACTGTCACATATATATAATCGGCAAGGCTGTTCTTTCCACAGGCAATCGTAGACTGAACTCCACCGGAAACACCGTCATCAGTAGTACATTCATAATCTGTATGCCACACGATCTCACCGGTTTCTGCATCAATCTTCCAGACAGGGACAGTGGCTGTGTCATAACTTCTCCATCCAAGGCGGAAGGAAGTACTTACATACAGATACAGATGTCCTTTTTCGATTTCCAGAACAGGCGTTGAATTAGAATCATCCAATGTATCCTGAACCCATACCAGCTGAAGAGTGTTCAAATCCAGACACATAAGATTTCCCCCATTATCGGTCATAAATATATAGCCTTTATAGATTGCCGCACTGTCTTCCATTCCAAGCCAGAAAGACTCTGTACTGCTTCTTGTTCCATAGTAGCGCCATTTTACAGTTCTGCCCGGATCAATGGATAAAGTCCCACTGTTCAGATCATATTTTGTATTCAGCCTGATCAGATACAGGATTCCGTTCTCTCCCGGATAGATCAGGGTATCTGTCTCTGCATCCACAAGTGCTGATCCGTCAAAAAAGCTCAGACTTCCTCTGAGTGAAAACTCATCATTGTCTCCAAAAGTATACATAACACTACAATCCAGCAAGTTTACTACAAATACCTTTGCAGTTCCTTCGTTGCTGTTATATCCGGCGCCAACATACATAATCGGATATCCTCTCGGATCAAGGGCACCCGCACCCTTAAAAGTATATCCCAGATATAATGGGTCACGTGTCTTTTCTCCCGTTCTCAAATCCAGAAAATACACATAACCATCCATACAGGCATAAATCACCTCAACCAGTTCATCATCTGCCTTTGCTTTCTCTGTCATATTCATATGTGCTTTGACCTCTTTTGGCCATTTCATCATAAGCGGTTGTCCTGTCCATCCACTTCCTGTCCAGACTGCACTGCCCGAAGAAAGAGAACCTGTATCTGCAGACCACAGTTTGTTCAGCCTGAAATCAGTCATATCTGCATAACCATGGGAAGGGGTATCGCGAAAACTGTTTCCGCGAAATGTGACGATCCCATCCACATCTGTATAATCCTGTCCTATATTAAAGGAAATATCACCATCAGCCTTATAATCTCCAATATTTTCAAGTACGTTTCCATCCACCTCAATATTAGTATAGCTGATCAGATTTTCCGGCTTTGTAGAATCCACACAATGAGGCTGAAAATTAATCTCTTTAGTCTTTTTCATTTCAACCACATCTTTGGTTTCTTTAATTTCTTTAGTTTTTTTAGTTTTTTCGATTATCCTGCCTTCTTTTTCCTCATCTGCACCTGAAGCTGATACGGCCTTCACCTTCCCGCTGTCTGTTTTGCTGACAGACAGGAAAAACTTGTTTCCTGCAAACCCAAGCAGAAGTACAAAAATTATAATCCCCCCAGTCTTTATGAGAGTTTTGGGGAAGAAAACTTTTCCACTGCGTTTTCCTGAACTTTTCTGTGATATTGTTTTCTGAATGTAATCCGGTCTTGCAGACTTTCTCCCAGAATCCACGTTTCTCTTCTTGTTCATACCTTTCCTCCTAAAAAATATATCCTGTGAACTTCATCTTCTGCCTGGCTGTATCCGGCACATCGATCAGCCCAAAGCGATAGAACATTCCATATATATAACTCACTCCGCGAATATCACCCAGAGCTTTGGGTCTGTCAACCACAGCTCCCACCTTCTTTATATTTCTCAATGCCAGCAGCACTGAACTTAATGCCAGACTCTTACTGTTCTCCCTACGGTCGATCCACAATTCCCTTGTGTAGTCTCCATTCCGACCCTTTCTTACTTCATAAGTGAACGGAAGCCCTGTATAGGTTTTGAAACTCTCACCTGCATAGAGTAAAATAACCTCCCACAGATACTTCTCGTCCAGTGTTTCTCTCAGCTTCTCTACTGCCTGATATCCTTGTCTTTGCTGCATCTCTGATCTTTCCTGCATTCCTTCCTTTTGATCTCACTCCTGCTCTTTCGATTTGCACTTACAACTTGTCAGCACGCCCCAATTTATCTTCCTGATTCGGACAGATATATTTATACTCATTTCTGTTTATACTCATTTCTGAGCAACGCAATTTCATGAGTCCATCCCTCATCATCATTTGGTGTCTCCAGAATAAACGGAATTCCCTCTGTGGCAGGATGATTGATCACGCGGACAAGTGCCTCCAGTCCTATTTCACCTTCTCCGATTCTGGCATGGCGGTCCTTATGGCTGCCAAGGGGATTCATGCTGTCATTTAAATGGATGGCTTTTAGTCTGTCCAGACCTATTATCCGGTCAAATTCTTCAAATACGCTGTCAAGATCGTTTACAATATCATATCCACCATCCCAGACATGACAGGTATCCAGGCAAACACCTAATTTATCTTTTAACTCCACCCTGTCAATGATCTGACGAAGTTCTTCGAAATTTCTTCCTACTTCTGTGCCCTTTCCTGACATAGTTTCCAGAAGTACAATCGTACTCTGATCTTTTGTCAGCACTTCATTGAGAATTTCTGCAATTTTACTGATTCCTACTTCTGCACCCTGTCCTACGTGACTGCCCGGATGAAAATTGTAATAATTTCCCGGTGTCATTTCCAGACGTCTCAGATCATCTGCCATGATTTCTCTGGCAAAATCCCTGAGGTTTTCTTTGGCAGCGCAACAGTTCATAGTGTAAGGCGCATGAGCCACCAGCTTTCCAAAATGATTCTCCTCTGCCAGCTGCCCAAATGCCTGCACATCCTGCGGATCAATGTCTTTGGCTTTCCCTCCTCTTGGATTTCTGGTAAAAAATGCAAATGTGTTACCACCATTTGCCAGCATCTGCTTCCCCATTGCAAGATATCCCCGGGATGAGCTTGTGTGATTTCCTATATATAACATCTTTTTACTCCTCTTCTGTCGTATTTTCACAGTACCAGTTTATAGTAATCCTTTTATCATACATTATGGATTTTCTCAAGATTATCTTTTTCATATCTGCATTATAGCATTTTAACAGATTTTGTTAAACATTTTTACTGTTATAAACAATTTTACGTCAAAAAGACATTGCTGTGAACGGAGTCAATTGTTCCAAAATTTTTCAGGTTGCGCTTATGAACTATCTTCATGTCAGTGAAGACAATATTTCATCTGGTCCTGCCCTTTACTTTTCATGCACCAACCTTAACATCCTATTCCCCAACAAACACCCCAGCATACATCCCAAACTATTATGAATAATATCGTCAAACTCAAACAACCCTCTGCAAAGCAGCAGCTGACTAATCTCGATAGCAGATGATACCGCAATTCCCACAAGCAATCCCATCCACCATTTCAGTTTTCTGCCTGTCAACCCCGGCAATAAAATCCCTGCCGGAAAAAGCAGCAGAATATTCAACAGATTCTCCTGCAGTAAGCCATCTCCCGTAGTACTTCCCAGTCTGCCACATGTACCAATCCCCAGGATTTCCTTCCATGACCAGAATACCTCCGGCTGATACTGCCTGATCCCCGGAGTCCTCGTAAAAACAGTAGAACCAAATATTTATATAAAAAAATCCAGAATATAAGCCCAGAATCGTTGAATTTTCAGCATTCCGGGCTTAAGTTGACCACATTGGGGTTTGACCCCGAGTACTCTTTACAATATTAAAATCAGATAGCAGGTTTAAGAGAGGGATACTCGTAACTATTTACATACATATATTCAGGTGCACAGTCAATCTCCTCATCCAGCCAGGTAACCACTCCATCTACTACTTTACAATTTTTAAAAATATCTTCATCAGACAATGGTTTATAGGCAGATCCTGTTAAGATAGATGCGTCCAAAAGACGCTGTTCTCCTGTTGAAAATGTAAGAATCATCATCATATCATCCAATGGTTTAACAGATACTACTTGGATATTTTCTGACTTTTCATTAGCATATACAATTCCATTTAATACAAACATCAACCCACCCCCTACTGTAATGGTTTAATTTTATCAAAATGTTCTCCTCTAACGGCTTTATTCCAAGCGGCATATCTTTGAGAATTGCGAATTTGCAAACACTCTTTCCTTTCCTACTTTTTGAAATTATATCATTTAAGATAAGTCTCTGCAAAATACTTTAGATTTTCTTTATAGAACTTTTAGCTCTGATTCATTTCTTTTATTTGGATTTCATGGGGTCTGACCCCGAGTACACTGAGTCGAAGTTCTATGACTCCAAGAATAGTATTGTAGTCGTGCATAATAGTTCCTCCTTTGCACTGTGATGAATAATAGTTACATCACAATAATAAAGGAAAAACGTACCGTTTTGGGCAGAAAACGCGTACCGCTAAATCAGAATGAATGTACCGCCGATTTCAGAATAGGCGTACCGTTCGAGCAGAATTTGCACACCCAGCCAGGAACAGTATCAGATGGCTTTTATAAGATGTCAATATACGAATGATTACCTCCTTTTTTTCTTTAGGTGGAAAAATTACTGGAAGTTCACAACCTACTTACGAAAAAAATGAAAGAGGACAAGATAGGCGCTTTTCCCCTTTCATTAGACTTTTGTTTACCCTGGCATGCTGCAGAGCTACGCACTTTGCTTTTTTAGACATTTTATTTTCATGGTTGTCTCTCCATTATTGCTTCACTCCAATATCACATCAGTGAGCCTATTATTGTTTCTTACACATGCGCATCACTTATGCAGAGTCTACCTGCATGAATTATGCATCAGCAATGCTTACAGACACGACACACGGTCGGCTACATAGGTCTTTCACATTCGGGTACATAGAAGTTCAATATTGCCTTAGATATTATCTTCAATGGCATCACTTCCCTTCTTTTTAATTCTATTTTATTATAACAAATCTGTTAAAAAAAACAACACTGTTATTACTATGCTTTTCTTTCAAAATCAGCCAATTCATAATATGTCGGTCTGAAAAAATGTTTGCATCGCCCTTCTAATACATCGGGCAAAATACTTTTCATCATTCGATCCCCATGCAATTTTTTTGAATAGTATAGATGTCTTGATTCTGAAATTTTCTTCGCATATACAGAATTATCACTGTTTTTAAGCAAATATTTTTTAATATCATTCTCAATAACATTTATAAGCTGATCACTCAGCTTATAATAAACACCATCTCTAAAACCATATTGCTCAATATCATCTGCATATTCTTTAAGAACTTCCCGATCAATATACTGTTTCAACTGATGTACAAAGAACTGTCGCTCTGAATATTCCAAATCATTTATCGAATTGCTCTCATAAAGTGCTTTAAAGCCATGCTCCCAATCAGCAACAAACCAAGATTCTGCTTCCGGTGATGCAAATAGTAAAAATACCTTTATTTCCTGATTTTCAAGAATATCACGAACCTTTTTCACAATATCTGCTCTATATTTATAAATTTCTTCCTCAGTTTTATTATGAAATCTTCCGTCTAAGTCATCTTCAATAAGCACGGCTTTGCAATTATTAATCTCATCCTTATGTTTCTCAAGAATATTGTATATTTTTTCTAAAAGCTTTTCTCCTGTCAGACCGCTAATATCCTTATCAATGATTTTGGAATCCCCTTTCCTTTTAACGGTCTTATTTGGCAAGTACTGTTTATATTCAAACTTCTCATTAATCTTTTTTAGAAAAAATTGCATTGCGCCTGCCTCTGTATATCCACATGTCAAAAAGCAGGCAATTCTGTTATTTACCAAGGCCAACCTCCCAAAGCAGGATCATTCGTTCTATACAAATCTCCAAGTTCCCATTCACCTAATTCATCAGCAATATCCACATACGTTATCTTTTTAATCGTTCCATTATTATCAAAAACAAACACTGCTACATTCCCGTGCTTAAATTCTTCTGTAAACACATCTAAAAAATCCGGTGAATGTGTACTGATAAAACACTGTTCATAATTTTCAGATGTCTGAATCCAGTTTCCAATCACTTTCTGCCATGCTGGATGAAGATTGTTTTCCGGCTCATCAATTGTAAGCATTGATTTCTTCGTTTCCATTGGCATATTAATCAACATATTAAGAATCAGTCCTTTCAGCGTACCTTCTGATACATCTGATAAATCATACTGCCCCTCCCCATATACCAACTTAAAAACCAAATTATCATAAAGAGTAACCGTATCAACTGCCTGTAAATCCGGAATTAATTCTTTCATAAACGATTCAAATCTGCTTCTCCACATAATATCTGCAGATTTATAATGATTAAAAACATTTGTAAAATTAGACCCATCATAATTTAATATACTATCAATATTCTTCGCATTAACCGGAATCCTCATCTTTTCTGTGTTAAATTTCGATGTGGCATACACACTATACTGAGAAAAATAGTTCTGAATCTGATATAAAAGCTCCTGAATCTCTCCTCTAACTAACGTGTCTCCATAAATACGCGCATTATTTAACAGAATATCTTTAAACTGGCACATTAGAGATTCTTTACAGTCCAGTTTAAAGCGCAGCCTTCTGTTTTTGCCCCCTTTAACAATACTACTGGAAAAGACACCTTCTCCAAGTTTTTTATCATGACAACGAAAATAATTAAAAGCCTGCTCATACTTTATATTTTCCGCGGCTGAGTTCAATTCTTCAAGAACGATATTACAATCCTCTATGGTATTGCCAACTGTACATGCAAAAACATATTCTACTGGTTCCCCGTTGAGATTAAGCTTCCACGTAAATCGAATCTCCTTATCATTCTTTGCACTCTTATTCAGCATATGCTCCCAACCATTTCTGGCTACTGCATTTAAGAATGACGATTTCAAAGTTCCCTCATCTGCTCTATCAAGCATTTCCGCCAAAAACGTCAATGCTCTGATAAAATTCGTTTTACCTGAATTGTTCGGACCTATAAGAATATTTATTTTTTCAAACAGCAAATTATCTGCTGCAATATTTCTAAAATTTTTACAGGAAAAATTCTGTATCATATTGTCACCTCACTTTGCATTATATCTCTAAGATCAATTCCAAATATAGCTTTCACTCCAGCAACTAATTTTTCCTTAATTCGCTTTGATTTTGCGTCTTTATAAAAATTATAATATCCTGATTCTTCGGTATGTGATGTGCTGGATTGTTTCCTTTAATAAAATGTATCATTTCCATTCCTTCTCTGATGTAGTGTAAATGTATCTAAGTTCTTATTATATGTGATATGTATGTATAATAAAGTTCTTCACAACCTTAGTCACCAATATGCACTTGCCTCCATCCCATAGCAGTGTACATTTTGTGTATTCTGGCTCATACTTATCTATATTACTTGATTATTCCGGGGGGCACACCGGGCTGGCGGCTCTGCCGCACCGTAATATTCATTACTCTTTTCTTCCAACGAATAAAACTTGATTTTTCGCAGTTCTTCGCACTGAAAAATATCCAGTTTAACTACTGTTCCATATATTTGGCGGGATGAAAAGCCTAAATGTTACTCATAATCCATTCCTTCGCATCTTAATCAACAACATAAGCATAAACGGCAAAACCCAAGTATATGTTCACTGATATAACATCCAGCAAAACATCTCAGAAGATTTGAGTTCTACCGTTTATGACAACTTGCTCTTTTAACTTTTGGTGAAGACAAAAGCTTTTCTCTTTTGGTTTCTAATGTCCATAACTCAGTTGCACTAATATAGTCATCCAGCTTAGTGATACAAGAATAATAATCTCGATAATGTGTTTTAGGTGAAACCAACAAATCTAATACACATTGTTCAAATTCTTTATAGATTTTAAAATATCGATCTACTTTTGTAAAATCTAAATAAAGCATTTCATCTGTAATTTCAGCATTAATTTTAGTACAATCATTATTCAAACATTTTTTCCACTGTCCATGTGCTACTTTATTCCTCATCTGACTTGGTTCAATAATATACTTATCCAAAATTCGGTTCAAAGTCTGTTTTTTATTAGCGATTTCACCCAGATTAGCATTATTATTAATTTTATAAAACGCTAATTCTACACATTTTTTCCATTTCTCTTCCAAGTTGCGCTTACTCTGAATATCAGCAATTTCTTGTAATGTAAACGCTTTTGGAGTGTGAATGAGCTTCAAAAAAGAATTTTCTGCATATGCTGAAAAAAGCAATGAATAAAATTTTGTCAACGTATCTAAATCAGCAGTATTTTTTTCACGAATAGCTCTATTTGCTAACATAACTAACCGTCTTCTATGTTTTTTTAATTCTCTTACATTATCAACACATGCTCTATATACTTCTTCAGCCATAATATATTACCTCGAGATTACAGGATGCTAAAAGATACAATATTAAATATTATACCCTTTAGCATCCTGGAATCGAACCAGGATCTCCCCTTATTTTATTAAAGGAGTATTCTACCATAATGAACTAATGCTCCATTCGCATTATAACATTGTTATAATCTTTTATCAATATGTTTATTCCGGACCTTTCCAATGATTTTATTTTCAAAATATATATCTTAAGGCACCATAACACTTCTTATCCCGCTTCACCACCTCTCAATCCCTCTCCCAAGCTTTCTGCTGTATTCGGCTGTAATGTTTGCGCTGCTTCGGTTTCCGGCACCAATTACAACCAGCCTGTCTGACCAGGCACTATCGATATTTCATAAGTCGAGTAGACGCACCCCTTGCGGTCGTACGCCCCTCGCAGAATCCGGACTTGCGGCTTTCCCGCATCCGGCTCTTTGCGAAACGAATCGTTCACATTTATCAATCGTATACACTGACATAGCCCAATGTTCCAGTTTGTGATATACTCTTTATCAAGACGAACCACTTCTTCAAAATCAGTAATGTCACTACGTCCACTGACCTGCCACATACCGGTTATTCCTGGCTTAATTGCCAGTCTTGCACGATGGTGCAGCTCATAAAAATTCGTTTCCGAAATCAGAGGTGGCCTGGTTCCAATTATTGACATATCACCTCCTTATGTCAACTCAGGAACAACTTTTTTTCAAAAATTTCTCATAAAGCACAGTATTATCAACTTACCCTCAAAATAAGCACAAAAAAAGAACCCCTGATTTCTCAGAAGTCCCAAATTCTTCGATTCTATGTCTACTCTATTTCTCCAAATTGCACTATCCTAGCCTGATTCAAATTAAATTCCACCAGATTATATTCTGGATAATGCGTTCCTGCTATTCGATACGTGTCATTTTCATTCCACTCACAAACTCTCCAGATTATCCTCAGCATTTGAATACTGCAAATTTTAAAATCCCAGTCTTTAGGATTATATTTAGGCACACGAAAACACTCCGCTTCTTTTCGGCTGACAGACTGAACTGCTAAAGTTCTTTTCTTCGGGTTAAATAAGAAGCGAATATACCTCGGATCACCCAATTCTTTTATCGTTGATCGAAATATTCGTATTATTCCTTTTTTTGGCACAGAGATACCCCTGTGATATTTACTGTGGTTTTCGGCATCTGCACTCCTCCCTTTCAAATGAGCGCACTTTCTCCTATCACCTTGTTGCTGAAAATTCTATATAGCCGTCTGTTAAATTAGTTTCCAGTGCCTTTTTATGTTCTTCTACTGATAAGCCAAAAGAATCCTTCCAAGCTTTAGGATAAAATGGTATTCTATTCAACTTTCTCGCTACTTTTGCTGCTATCTCTTCCTGATTCTGCTCCGGTGTCTGATCTGTTTCTGCAGTAACTAATTCTTCCTTTTTCTCCACTGAATCTGGATTCGCTTTTTTCTTTCTTTTTGTATCCATGAATATCTCTGTTTCCAGCAAATCAAAAATATACATAGTTTCATCTTCATGTATTATTTTATGCCCCAAAATCTTATATCGGCAGTCTGTATTCCATCCCATCATGTCATACATCATTGCTGAAAATAATTTATTTGACATTTTTCTACTTTTTCTTTTATCTGGTTTTTCAATACACCATCTCAAAGCATCTTTGTCGTTTTCTTCACATTTCCGCACTACCATTCGCTTATTATCCTGGTTAACAAGAATCTGTATGTAAACTGCATCCTCTAAACCGGCAATGCAGGCAGTATTAAATGTCACACTATCTCTTCGGATTACAACAGCTGGCTCCCGTAAATGTGCAAAAAGTTCCCTTCTTACAACCTGGTAACCATCATAACTAAAATCTTGTGCCAGTTCCAGTGCTTTCTGATCTACGTTTTCTGTATTCTCAATAGTCTGATTTATCATCATTTCACTCATACTGCACACCTCATCTTTTCTATCATGTTCTGTGCTTCTTCATTCAGCTTATCCAACAAATTTTCTGATATAGGTTCCAAACCTTCTACTATTTTAGCTGGACGCAGCACATCCCAATTTCCATAATACTTAACTCTATGTAAAAGAACAACATCTTCTGAACTATCGCCAAAATGATTCTGCCACTGCTTCGGGAAAAGTGTTCTGACAATCTTCTTTGTTTTATTTTCAGATGCTTCTACGGTATTCTTTTCCGCTTCAGTCGTATCTGTATCAGGTAAATCCTCTTGAATTATCTCATGTTTAATCACTTCTGGTTCTTCCAAGTCAAACAATAATATCTGTTCGTTATCTTCCTTTGAATATTGACCTCTAAAACGATATTTACACTCATTATTCCAGTCCATTAATTCAAATAGTGGCTCTGAGAATCCCCGGCAGCTTTTAGGCAGGACTGCCCATTTACCATTTCGTATCGTTCCCCATTTTACGGCATTGATGTTATCTTTATCGCAGGGTCTTACAGCGATACATCTTTCTATTGAATTAAAAAGAATTTCTACATATTCCACATCTTCAAATTTCTTCAAACAGGCAGTGTTAAAGGTAATACGTCCTTCTGAGATTGTCATGGCTGGATTCAACCTTGTAGAAAAGAACTGTGCCCGAACAATCTCGTATCCAGATAAATCAAATCCTCCGTCTTTCTTTTCTTCTTTTGATTCTTCAATATCTTGTATACTATTCTGATCAGAATACACGCTCTGACTTGCTTTTTTATAATCTTCTACTGTAAATCCTGTCCAAGACCGATTAACCGACACAAAACCTTTTAACGCTCCACCATCTACTACCTTGAGATTAGGAAATGGAAAGCCTTTTTTCGCATACTTTGTTACTGTCAACATCTTCTGTGCCGCATTATAAATATCCCTGTCAACAATAGCCTCATGGTGATCTGTTTGTCGGTACTGGTTCCGATCATGACGATTCTTTTTTGATTTATGATCAAGATAATTAGGCGTAAATGTCTTTCTGGAAAGTACATCTCCACAATATCTCTCATTTCTCAATAAACTTCCCACAGTGCCACTTGACCATTTGGTATTTCCAAGTTTCGTTTTCCGTTTTAATTGCATCAGTATTTCTGCAATTTCCGCAGTTGGGAAACCGTTAAGAAACAAATAATAGCATAAACGCACTGTTTCTGCCTCTTCTTTATTAATTACCAGATTACCATCCTCATCCACATCATATCCCAATAATTTTGGTGTAAGAAATATGCCCCTGGAAAAACGTTGTTCTATGGAAATATTCATAATCTCACTCTTCGTATGAGACTCTTCCTGTGCAGCTGCGGATAATACTGCCAGCATCATTTCACTGGTATTATCCAATGTGTAAATATGTTCTGTTTCAAAAAACACACCCACTTTTGGTCGCATATTTCCAAGTTCACGAACCTTTGCAATACAATCCACTATATTTCTGGCAAATCTGGAAACACTTTTGGTAACAATCAGATCTATTTTTCCAGCTTTACAATCTTCTATCATCCGATTGAACTCGTCTCTATGCTGTAAAGATGTACCGGATATTCCTTCATCAGCATAAATTCCTACCAGCTCCCATCCTTGATGTTCTTTAATCATATCTTCATAATGATTTTTCTGCAGCTCATAAGAAGAAGTCTGATTAACATCATCAGTAGAAACACGGCAATAGGCACAAACCCTTTTCTCTGCAGTATCCTCAAACAACTTTTCTCTTGGTTTTGCCGGAATGAATTCCAATTCATTTCGGTCAATACCCTTATATCTTTCACGAATCTTATTCTTTTGTTCTTCCTGTTTCTTTATTTCTTTTTCATATCCGCTCACCTGATGCATCACTCCCATTTAACTGCCAATACCATTTATCTCCCGACTTATAGGATACAATCCCCATATCTTTTTTTGCCTGCTCCACAGTACGTTTACCAATACCATTTGCACGCATTTTATCAAATATATCTGCACATGCCATATCTGTTCCACTTAGCAGTAATTGCAGATAATCCTTTGCTTTGTCCAGTTTACTATCTGTTTTTGATTTATGAGACAAAAGATCTTCTACCTCATATTCCTCCTGCCCTATCCACCGAAATCCAGAATCCGGATGTAGTTCAAATACATATGCCTTTCCTTCTGGTGCCAGATTATTTTTTATCTGAAGCATTACACGATAATGCGGAATATTTCTATCCCTCCCTACTAATAAAATACTCCTTGCTACTGCAGCTATATCTATACTTCCAAGTCCTCGATATATGCCTTTTGTCCGATTGCTTTTATTCATGTGTCCAATCAGCACAACTGCACATCCAGTCCGCTCTGCAACTTTTGCAAGATTTGTAAGAACAGAACGCACCGAATTTGTACGTTGCATTTCACTATCCATTCTTAAGTAGGCTTGAAGTGGATCAATAACCAATAAGTTCGCCTGTGTACCTTCAATCGCTTGTGCCAATCTTGTGTCATTTAGTAATATTGGTTCTTCATCCGGCTGTTCCAAAAATGCAATTCTACTACAATCTGCACCTGCCGCTTCCAATCGTGGCTTGATTGTATCTTCAATTCCATCTTCTGCCGCCTGATAAATTACGTTTCCCGGTATTTTATCTCCGCTTCCATCTGGCATAGCTTTTCCAGTTGTAATAAGTGCCGCAAGCTGCATCATCATGGTCGATTTGCCTTCTCCTGGATCTCCTTGCAATATCGTTATCTTTCCATAGGGAATATACGGATACCATAACCAATCAACTTCTTTTGATGACACTGCATTATAATATGTAATTCTATAATCATTTTGTTCCTTTTCATTTTGAGCCATCTATAACCCTTCCAGCTTTTTATTTTTCTCCGTCATGTCTGCAACCAGTTCTGTAATTGTTTGTATTTCTTTTGGTGTAAGACCAGATACGTCAACCGTTCTTTTACTTTCACACCCCAACAGATAGTCGGTACTCACTCTATAAATTGTAGCTAATCTGACCAAAATTTCATAAGAAGGCTGTCTGACATCATTTTCATAGGAACACATTGTATTTTTATTTACTCCAACCAAGCTTGCTACCTGATCTTGCCGCAAGCGATTGTTTTGTCTTAATTGCTTTAATCTATTTCCTAATGATTCCATCATGTGCATCTTACCTTTCTATGCACTATGAAAATTTTTGATTTTACAGTATTTTAGTATATTCTATCAATTTATAGTTCTCGTTTGGGGAACTGCGGTTCCTCTTTCGAGAACCAGACGAATTTCCACTTAACAATGCTTTATAATATTTTTAATCCATAAATACTGCTTTCTCTTTTTATGTTTCCAATTATATATTATCTAGTGAATTTATTCACTATATTTTTGCATTTTCCCCTACTTATAATTAAACAATCAGGAAATAAATTAGAAGGGCGGGGACAATGTGATTGATTATAGTCCGTTATGGATTACAATGGAAAAACGAAATATATCTCAATATTATCTCGTCAACAATGGCATCGACTACCGAACTATGCAGCAACTCCGGAATAACCAGAATATTACCGCATCTACTATCGAAAAACTTTGCCGGATCTTATCCTGTACCCCAAATGACATTTTAACTTTTACAGATGATGATATACATGATAAATAACTGTCGGAACCGATGCATCCTGGCAGTTTTATTTTGCAACATTGCGGTCTTGCGGTGTTGTGGTCTTGAAAAAATAAATAAACCGCAAGGTATCGCTCTACCCTGCGGTTTTCTTATCATAACTTTTATCGTTCTACTATATTCATTTCAATGTTCTTCTAACCTCGAGTAATCGAGGAGGGATAATTTCAACTAGTTTCTGTAACAAAAACATCGCAAAACTTATTACCATCATAAAATCATTTATCATAGGCAACACCTCCCGAATACCATCCACACATACTGGTCCCCAAATTCCGACGTGGATTTCAGAGATTTCTCTCATCCGAGGCGGGACAAATACATTATATCATCTTTTATAATAATTTGAAAGAGCTAAAATATAATCATAAATTGTATAGAATTGTTGTTTATTTGAAATTAACAATTTTTGAAAGAAATATTTTAATTCTTGCTCATGATATTTTTTTAAAAGTATTTCTAACATCCAATAATTAGGTTTTTTCTGATTTATTGTTAGTATATGATACTTTTCTAATTTAGAATTTTGGCTCATTGCAGCCAAAACTCCCTTCATTTCCTGTGACAGCAATATCTCAGGATATTTTTTGATAATTTTAATGTTATCATTAACCATAAAGTTCTTAATATTTTTCAAATTGCAACTTATGAAGTAAACATTTTCAAAGCTTGCTCCAAAGAAGTCTGCATCTTGTAAGTCACATCCAAAAAATAGACAATTTTTAAATTTTGTACCTTTAAATTTACTGTTTTTCATATTCACACAAATAAAATCAACCTTTTCAAATAGAGCATTTTTAAAAGACGAATACGTAATGTGACCACTTCTATATCTTACATTATTGAATCGTGCATTACTAAAAGAACAATGATGGACATTTACTTTATATTCGTACTTATACATTGTTCCCCTCAATGGTTTAGGACAATTTGAAATCGAAAAAGGTGCTCTTTTCCCCTGGCGAATTTTTATCATACGTTTCTTTTTCAATTTTGCCTTTCTTCTTTTCTTACCTCTTCCCAAAAGTATTCTCCTCGCATAATGTTTTTCTATATAATATCATATACAAAGCACTTTCAAAAGAAAAAATACCGCTGAACATTCTTTTTCCATTGTTCAGCGGTATCTTCTAAAATCCATTTTCAAACATCGACAGCCCTGCCATCAGCATCCCTTCATCCATATCCAGTCCATCACTCTGTTCTTCTTCTATCACTTTCCCGGCATCTTCTTCAACAACTACACTCTTTTTTATCTGCTGTATAAAATCCGTATCCTGCAACAACTGCTGTTTTAATTCCTCCACACTGACATTTGCATTATTATAGGAAAAAACGGGTGCATTTTCTTTATGCAGCCACGCATAAACCAGTTCTGTAATCAGTGCTGTTTTACACCTTTTCTGTGATTTCAGATACCTTCCGATTTCTCTCTGCCATTCATTATCTTCATTAAATATCAGTACAACCCGTATCTCTCCCACACATTACACCCCCTGTCTTTTCTGGATGTGTAATGCTGTCATTTTCTCATATCCTACCGCATTTGCCCGGATGTCCTCGATAAACTCTATATATTTAAAATCAGAAGATTTTTCAATCTGCTGTTTCAGTAACAGGCTACCTCCACCAAGAAATACTGCCGGATTAGTTCGGAAATCTGGTACATACGCATGGAGTTTATTGATAATTCTCTGCATCCAATCCCCTGCCATTTTCTGAATCTCTCTTACCACTTCTTCATCCAGAATCGTTGCTTCCTGCATTAATACCTGCTCTACGTCTGAGGATTCCAGATGGATACCGTAATTCTGCTGGATGGAATTAGAAATTTCTGAACGGAGAATCGCCATTCCAGATCTGTCACTGACACGAACTGACAAATCCGGCTGTCCTTTTCTGATTACCAGTAAATCTACAGTTCCGTCTCCAATATCAATGCAGTTGACCGTCCGGTACTGACGGAACAGGCTTGCTTTATAGCACATGACTGCCGCAAAATTTTGAGGACTTACCAGAATATCTTTCAGGTAACAATTTACCGGCTTTCCATTGAATCGGAAAGAAATTCCATGTTTTGAATGTTCCATAAAGTATTTTTTGAATCCCGGAGCCTGCTGTCCGAAGTCTGCTGGTGGCAGTCCAACTCCCAGTACAATATCTTTGCCGGATAAAGTGATTCCTCTTTCCTTTGCTTCCAAAGCCAGTGAAAATAAAGTTAGTATAAAGTAATCTTCATCCACTGTCTTATCTGCTTTGAATGGCATTCTTGTTTCTGATAACGTATAATACACACCGTTGTATTCCAGAATATCCTCATTCATAAATCGTCCTGGTTCAGAAGTATATCTTACCAGACCACATGGAAAGTTTACATGTACCCCTTTCATATTTCCGTTTCCATGATCAATTCCCATAATAATTTCTGCCATATCCTATTCCATCCTTTCCTGATCATCTTATACTTAACTGTCACTTATCTTTAAACTGTCTGGTTTTCCGCATATTTTTTCATATTTCTTATGACAGTTATGTATAAGTTTACTTGTACTTTTGTATCTGTTGTGTAAGTTATGTGTTACTTTTGTATCTGTCAATATTTTTCTCAAAACTTTTGTGGCACTTTTATTTAAAAATGTGATATACTTTTGCTATTGGAGGACTTTGCCTATGAATACAGGAGAAATAATCAAGTATTTTCGTCTGGCTCGTAACATGACACAGGAACAACTTGCACAGGACGCTGAGATCAGTTTCAGTACACTCCGCAAGTACGAAGCCAATGAACGTAATCCGAAATATGAACAACTTTCAAAAATTGCTGATGCGTTAGGTATCAGTGTGAATCTTTTTATGGATTTTGAAATTCAGTCTGTATCCGATCTGTTTTCTATTCTGTTTAAAATGGAGGGACAGGCAGATTTAGAAATTGCAACCTCAAAGGATTTGGCAGTTCTATCTGAAGATGCTCTTTTTCTGCATTTTAAAAATGGATACATCAATCACATATTAAGCAATTACCATGCTTCTGTTGAAAGTATCCAGGACATGGATGCTCAATATCGTGAAAAAGCTCTATCAGAAATCCAGAACAGATTATTGGATGACAATAGCAGTATCCATACTGACAGTCCTGCTTTATCTGCAGATTCCGGTAAACCTGCTCTTTCTCTTTCTTCTGCTGATCAGACCTGGTTTGAATTATCCTCTGACTGCTCTGATGAAGAAAAAGAACAAATGATAAAAGCTGCTACCTTTATAAAAAGCTGTCTGCGACATTCCGATAAATAAATCTTTGCACAAAAAAGACAGATGTGGGAATATTTCATTACCTGCATCTGTCTCTTTCTATTCTATGCTATTTTCTACTCATGAATTTCCAATGGAAGTCCATCCGGATCATGGAAAAATGTCATTTTCTTTCCGGTATAATCATCCAGGCGTACCGGCTCTGTTTCAATTCCTTTCCCATTCAATTCTTTTACTGTATCATCTACACTCTTAACTTTAAATGCCAGATGGCGTAATCCCAATGCTTCCGGATAATTTACACGAGCTGGAGCATTTTTTATGATAAAAAGTTCTATTTCCTGCGGTCCACATGCCAGATCAATCTTGTAATCATCACGTTCTTTTCGATAATTTTCTCTGATCACCTTAAATCCAAGCAGATCCACATAAAAATGTTTTGATTTTTCATAATCGCTTCCAATGATTGCAATATGATGAATGGTATCGAACATAACTCTCTCTCCTCCGTTTTTCATATGTTGATATATATTTTCTCACATTTTATCACAGTAATGATATATGTGGAAAAGTCATTTCATCTTCATTTACTTTTTTAATTTTTCTGCCAGTTCAAACCAAAACTCCAATTCAACGACATCTTTTTCTCCATGTTTTTTGCTGCCAATACCTACCCAGTCCGCTTCATAACAGATTCTTCATTGTTTCCTTATCTTCCAGTGCTGATTCACCATCACTCAGCAACCAGATATATCCCGTCTGCATTTTAATAAGTGCAGACATATCTGGAAATGTCTGAATTTTAATATTACATCCTGAGATTTTTGAAAACTGTATTGCCCGTTCTGACAGATATATAAATCTCTGATATTTTACAGGATTGATGATCTGATATTCTTCTTTCTTTTTACGCTCTGCTTTTTCCATAATCGTACTTGCTTCCTAGAATAATTTTTGATGTTCTTTTTCCCTTTCCTCTACCGAAAGTGACTGCTCATGCTCATCCTGTTCCTTCTTCATCTGCTCATATATTTCTGTCTGTTCATCGTAGTAAAACTTTTCAATATTCACTTATATAACTCTCCTCCCACATGCACCCATCAATCAATTCTTACATTGTCCGACTTTATTTTCCTTTATTTTACATATCCCTCGATCAAATTATATCTCTTATGGTGAAGATGTCCACCATATTTTTTAGTTTATTCGACAATTATAATTGAAATTAATGGTATTTTATGCCAAAAAGCAAAGAAAGGCGGGGATACCTTGATTGATTACAGTCCATTATGGGAAACCATGAAACAACGCCACATTTCCCAATATGCCCTGATTAACAAAGGAATTGACAAGCACACCCTCGATCAGCTCCGGAAAAATCAGAACATCACAATCCTTACCGTTGAAAAACTGTGCAATATTCTTAATTGTACACCCAATGATGTATTCGCTTTTAAAGATGAAAAAGATTTGTAATACCGTCATAGTATAGCAATATTCCTATGGCGGTATTTCTGTATATGGCAGGGCAGAGAAAAACCGCAGGCGAAAATTCCTGCGGTTTCTATTTCCTCATCATACTCTTTACATTTTATTTTTTGTTGGCATCGGAACAAATTCCAGTTTTAATTGCATCCCTAATCCCTGTGCAAGTTTTTTCACCATACTCAAGCTGGGATTTCTTGTTCCATTCTCGATCCGGCTTATATCTGCCTGCGTAATTCCGGTTTTAGCTGATAAATCTTTCTGTGTCATGTTCTGCTGCACTCTTGCATCAATCATCGCCTGGATAATATCATATTCCGGCTGCAGTGCATCATATTCTGCTTTTACCTCCGGATTCTGCAATGCTCTTTTTTTATAATCTTTATAGCTACTCATTGCCATACCTCCGTTCATAATCTGCTTTATATTTCTTTGCCAGTTCCTTTTCTGCTTTTGGTGTCTTTTGCGATTTTTTTATAAATCCATTGGTCAGTACCGCCTTCTTGCCTATAATAAAGAAATACAGTACTCTTGTAATATCTGATCCCTGCTTGGTACGATGTGAACTTCCAGTCTTTTTCCGCCTAAATCGAGAGTCCCTATATCTGTGCTTCAAAATAATTCTATTTTTCCGTCTTTTCTCCATCTGATCCTGCATTTAAAAAGTTCATGATCTCCTCATATGACCGCCCACTTTTTACAACTGCTGACAGGATCTCTTCTTTTCTTACGGTATTTCATGGGGTCTGACCCCGAGAGGCTATTCTCAATATCTTTTACAAGGACAATATCTCAAAATCATAGCTTTTTCTGTCCATATCTGTTAAAATTGACAATGATTAATATACAGGGGCTGCTGCACATGCAAGTGCGGCAGTCCCTGTCGAATGGATGAGGAAAATTAAAATGAACGCAACAGCAAATCTTGGCAAGGCACCCGTACGCACTCTGGTGCTCCAGCTTGCCATCCCTTCTATGACCGCGCAATTTGTCAATGTACTTTACAGTATTATTGACAGGATGTATATCGGACATATTTCCGAAAATGGCGCACTGGCTCTTGCAGGTGCAGGCATATGCGGTCCTATCGTTACACTTCTCACTTCTTTTGGCACCCTGGTAGGAATCGGAGGTTCCATTACCATGGGAATCCGAATGGGCGAAAAGAATCACAAAAAAGCAGAACAGGTACTGGCAAATTCTTTTCTGATGCTCAGTGTTTTTTCTGTTCTGCTGACTGTCAGCTTTCTTCTGCTAAAAGATAAGCTGCTTATGTTGTTTGGCGCAAGTGGGGCTACTTTCCCCTTTGCCAATACCTACCTGACTATTTATACAACAGGTACCTTTTTCGCACTGATGGCTACAGGGCTTAATTACTTTATCAACTGTCAGGGATTCCCCCTTGTGGGAATGTTTACCGTACTGATCGGCGCAGGATGTAACATCCTGTCAGACCCGATTTTTATTTTTGGTTTTCATATGGGAATTTCCGGTGCTGCCATTGCAACCGTTATTTCGCAGATACTCTCCTGCATCTTTGCAATGACCTTCTTATTGGGAAAAAAGGTTCCTGTAAAGATTACCTTCGGACAGTACAACTTAAAAGTCATAAGGAAAATCCTTTCCCTGGGATTTTCTCCTTTTCTGATCCTGGCCACAGACAGCCTGATCCTGATCTTTATGAATACAGTGCTCCAGAAATATGGTGGTGCTTCCCAGGGCGATATGCTGATCACCTGTGCCACCATTGCTCAAAGCTATCTGCTTCTGATCACCTCACCTATGATCGGGATCAGCGGAGGTACACAGGCAATCCTGAGCTACAATTACGGTGCCAGATGCGTAAACAGAGTCAAGGACGCAGAAAGGAACATTCTGGGAGTAATGCTTATCTTTACCACCATCATGTTCCTTCTCTCCCGGTTTATTCCCCGGTACTTTGTTCTTCTGTTTACCACTGATCCACAGTATATCAGATTATCTGTCTGGGTCATCCGTACCTATACACTGATGATCATTCCGCTAAGCTTCCAGTATGTCTTTGTAGACGGGCTGACTGCCCTGGAATGTCCAAAGACAGGACTTGCGCTCTCCGTTACCAGAAAATCTCTTTTTGTGATCAGTGCAGCTGTCCTGCCTTCTTTCTTTGGTGCAAAAGCGGCTTTTTTCGCAGAACCTGTTGCTGACGGAATCTCTTCTGTCCTCTCAACAATTGTATTCCTGCTTCTGATCAACCGCCACCTGGATAAACGCTGCCGGATGGACAAGAAAGAGAGCCTGTAAATTACTCCTGTATCTCCGCATTTGAGAGATACAGGAATAAGTATGATTGTGCAGCAATCTATTCTATTTGATAAGATAAGCACTCAGTTTATCAGCTTTTTCAATTATGCACTGATCTGCTTTTTCCTTCGGAATTTCTATTCCCATACAAGCTTACAGTCAGCTACGCCAACGAGGCTGTCCATAAATACTTCTTTCAGACGTTCTTCTACCATCTGCCTTGTCACACCCTTTTTCAGTATCACCTGAAGGAAACCGCCACCACCGGCACCACATACCAGCTTTCCGTCCACCAGTTCCTCAATACTGCTGAAAATCTGCTCAATCAAAGTGTTACTGCTTCCGGCATCTATTTTCTTACTCAGTTCCCAGTGATAATCCAGAAGCTTCGCAAAACCGTCTACGTTTCCACGCTCCAGTTCAAAGCGCATCAGTACTGCTGTTTTCTGGATCTCCTCCAACGCAAACAGACTGTCCGGTTCATTGCCCACATAGCGTCCCACCACATCACGGAGAAGGTTTCTCGCCAGACGCCTCTGCCCTGTATAAATCAGGACAAATCTCTCATCCAGTTCCTTCTTTGTCTGCGGTGAAAGCTCTATGTGTGCTACCTGAAGATGCTGTTGAAGCCCAGGCATGGAGGTAATATATTTAAGACCAGATGTAATACCTCCGACCTGATCCTGCCATCCGCCTCCTGTAGACATGATCTGCTCCATTGCCAGTACATGGGCATATAAATCTTCTTCTGTATATGCGATTCCCATAAATTCAAACACTGCCTTCACACAGGCTGCCGAAAGAATAGATGAGGTGCCAAGACCGGAACCTTTAGGAACATTTGTTACCTCAGAATGCATAACAAAACCACTGCCAAGACGTTCCAGTATTTCACCCAGAGTATGTCCTTCCCTGGGAATGATCCCACAGGCAAGAAGACAAGCCTTCTGCAGTGCAAATGGATCATAAGGGTCGCCTGTTGCCTGCAAAGGTTTAATCGTGTCAAATTCTCCATGAACATCCATATCCCGGCTGTCAAAAACAACCTTCTGCTCAGGAATCCTCTCCAGTATCACCTCTACCGGCTTCTCCCCGTTCAAAAGAATAGCGACATTTAATACAGTCCCGCCCTTTTCATTACAATAGGGCGGTGTATCACTCCAGCCATTCCTTCTGAATCTTTGTCAGAGACTGCAGCTTTCTTATACTCCCTGCAGGAACCTGATCTCTGATTGCCTTTGCAATCCCGTCCATAGTTACCAGATCTGCCATCCGCTTATTCCATGCTATGATAGCATCCGGATCCGCCTCATTAAATCCGGCGCAGAGAGACTTGTGGGAAGCTGCAGTCCATAAAGATCTGTCAAAATCTTTCCCTCCTGTGACAATCTCATAAAGTTCCAGTGCCGCATCTGTTGCCTCCCGGATTGTATCTGACTCCTGATACAGCGCAGCAGACCATAAGGTATGTGCCTGTCCGTTCTCCTCCCAAAACTTCACTCCAAGTGTATCTTCCAATTCATCCAGATTCCTGCCAAACAGCCGGTTCTCCTTAGGATTATCATTTACGCCCAAAATACGAACAATAAATTTACCGTTTCTCTGCTTCAGCCCATGGAGGACAACATTATCAGGAATAACCTGATCCTGCACGTCTAACTTCTTCATGGGTCGAGTAGGTGCACCCCTTACGGTCGTACACCCCTCACAGAATTCCGGACGTGCGGCTTTCCCGCATCCGGCTCTTTGCGAAACGAATCGTTCACATTATCATTCGTATATATTGACATATATCCGGGGTCTTACCAGTGGATAGCTGTTATCCAGCATATTTAGAAATTCTACCCAGTTATAGCTTTTCTTCTGGCTTCTCCGGTTCAGACAATAGAACAGGCTTCTCATGATGTTATATCGGAATGCCGTTATACTTTCTGTATTGTCCGTAATTCCATAGTAATGGTAATAACCAGTTAGTATCTGGTTAAGTTTTTCAATAATCTCTTTTAATCTGCATGTTCTCATCTTCACTAACAGAAGATTTACTTCTCTGCACTTCTTTGCAAACTTCTTCTTACTGGTTTTCCTCTTCACTCTGAATCTGCCATTCCTACTTTTGGAACAGTAGTGTGTAAAACCTAAGAAAGTAAAAGTGCCTGGTTTCGTTCCGGCTTTTCTGCATCTTTCTTTTGCATAACGCCCGAACTCTATCAGACGGCTCTTTTCTTCTTCAAGGCTTAATCCAAAGTGTCCCATTCTATGTTTCAGATGTTCATAGAACCACTCTGCATCCGATTTATACTGGAATGTTACCACAAAGTAGGTAGACCCAAGGAACCTCCCCTTGAGTCCCCATCAGAACCGTACGTGAGCCTCTCGACTCATACGGCTCCCTCTCCAACAGATGGTAATATTCCAAATTTCCAGTGTGCAAACAAGTTTCTGTCTCTTCTGGCTACTGCACCAAGCCAGTGCTCGGCTCTGCTTCTCGTGTTTTTCTTTTTATAACTTCGTCGTACCCATTTAATCAGACATTGATTGATATAACGCAACACCTCATAAAATTCTGACTTATAATAGTGTGTGTAGTAGTTAATCCATCCTTGCACTACTTTGTTTATCATGTTCCCAATATCTTTTAATGAGAGATCCGCCTTTAACTGTATCTTCCATTCTCTGATCTTCTGTTTCATAGCAGTTTTGGCTTTTTCACTGACCGCAGGCGTAAAGCCTACAAAGAACTTTCCTTCTTTATTCTTATTTAGCCTTGGTCTGAACGTATATCCCAGAAAAGTGAATTGGGTACAACTATAGTTTTGTGGCCTTCGGTTATCCTTGCAGTAGACAATACGTGTCTTTTCTTTATTCAGTTCCAATCCAAACTGCTGAAAACGTTCTTCCAGTTTCTGCTTTATAAATGCAGCCTGCTTGTACGATTGGCAGTGCAGTACTCCATCATCAGCATATCTTTCCCACCAGATGTTCGGATATGCTTTTGTCATAAAGTCATCAAATACATAGTGAAGAAATAGATTTGCAAGCACAGGACTGATAACTCCACCCTGAGGTGTTCCTGACCTGCGTTCAGCAACCGAGCCATCACTCATGATGAACGGCACTGTAAGCCAACGTTTTATATAAAGTATCAGCCATTTTATTTGCGTATGTTTCTCAACCATGTACATCAGATATCCATGTTTGATGTTATCAAAGAGCCCTTTGATATCTAATTCCAATGCCCAGTCTCTTTTAAAACATCTTTCCCTTGCTTGTCCTACTGCCTGAATTGCAGATTTGTTCGGACGGTATCCATATGAGTCATTGTAAAACATTGGTTCAACCAGCGGTTCAAAGTACATCTTCGCAACCATTTGTGCGATTCTGTCTTCTACTGTTGGAATTCCCAAAATTCTGATTCCACCATTTTTCTTGGGTATTGCTACTGCCCTTACAGGCTTCGGGAAATAACTTCCTGATGCCATCCGGTTCCATAGTTTATACAGGTTGTTATTAAGATGCTCCTCAAACTCTTTTATGGTTTGTTCATCTGCCCCGTAACTTCCTGCGTTTTCCTTTACCGCCTGAAAAGCTGCAATTACAGCCTTCTTTGAAATATCAAACTGTTTTGCTTCGCTCATAAGCTCCTCCTTATTCCTAAGTTGACTTATTTACTCTGCTTGGATACTGTGACTTCTTCGCTCTGTTTTCTTTTCAGAAACCCTCTTCACTACTACAAGCCACTCTGCCCCTATGACTGTATCAGTACTCTGTACCTTGCGGTTCGTCCACTTGGCACTCTCCCTTAACACCAGCCCGTAGGTTCCCACGTTCCATATGAATGCCTGAACAGTGTTCATGCCACCTTTACGCCGTCCACCGCATAACCAGTAAATAGGCTCCCGTTATGCTTATCCCAGGTTAACGACTGACCCCCTGGTTTTGATGGAGTCTCTACGCTTTCGACGTTTTCGTAAGTGGTTCACAGCTTCGTTCATCTCCACTGTCCACACCTGACTGTTTTGTACAGCCTTTTCTCTGACGCTCAGTACCATAGCTTTTGACTACAGCACCTCAGAGTGATTTGAAACCTCCACCTATATAGCGGTTCCGATGGGCCTGCCATCATCATTCACACAGCATGGCTATACTTGTTTGACATCATGTCACAAGTTTCCGCCTTCGTGGCGCACAATCGTCGGCATATACGACCAGACCTGCATATCCTTTCAGCTTTGGTGTTATCACCTCTTTAAACCACCATACCAGTACGTAATGCATATAGATACAGGAGATTACAGGAGAACAGACAGAACCCTGTCCACTTCCTTCTTCGGTTTCTTCAAATTCATAGTTGTTCATAATTCCTGCCTTCAGCATCCGTCTGACAAGACGGATAATATTGGGGTCTTTGATCCTTGATCCTATAAAACGTATGATCCATTCATGGTCAAGATGCTGGAAGAACCCTTTAATGTCTGCATCCAATACATAACTTGTTGGTTTTCTCTCCAACATCAGGTTTAATTTTCGGATTGCTTTATGACATCCCCTGTTGGGTCGGAATCCCATCATTTCATCATAGAATATGGGTTCAAACACCGCTTCCAGTATTCTGCGCAGTGCTTCCTGCACCAGCTTATCTTCATAACAATAAATACTGAGCGGTCGCATCTTTCCATTATCCTTCGGTATTTCCACCAGCCTTGCCGGTTTCGGCTTATAGGACTTCTTCTTTAGACGTTCTATAAGAGCGCTTATGTTTTCTTCCAGTCTTCTCCCGTATTCCTCTTTGGTAATCCCATCAATTCCTACAGCTTTCGTTCCATCCATCTGGGCATGGCAGCTCTTAAGCATTTCTTTATTAATCAGATGTCCTAAAGACGTAAATACCATATCAGGATTTTCCTTTGATAATTGTGATATTCTCGCCAATTTCGTTTCCATTAGTACCTCTATCTCTGTGTATAGCTAATGTTTCCTCTTTGATATAGTTTCGCAGGCCAGAACTGTGAGGAACAGTTCTCTCTCGACTTCCCTCTGGTATTTATTTTGTTCATACCTTCATCGGTAATATTCGGACCTCCGACTACCTGCATTTCTTTTACCATCCTTCTTTTGGTTGTCAGGCATACTTTCTGTTTACACACTACAGAAGAAAATGCAGGTTCTCTCCAGTTGATATATATTCCCTGTATAACATGAATAGTTCCAACCAACACCGCAGAGGTATGTAAAATCTCACCATAACGATAAATACATATGTTGTCTTCCATCCAGACCACGATGTCGACCCTCTGGTGACTTTGGGATTTCGGTGCTCAATAGCTATCCCTGTTATCTTGCTGTCTACGCTTAGCCTGCAACGTTTCCGCGACAGACTCAAGACTCGCTTCAAATGCTGTGGTTAGCAGCTTATTTGATGGGGCTTCCACCCACCGGACTATATACCCTTAGCTGGACGCACGGTCTCACCCCAATGACGATATGACCCCAATGTACAAGATGGAACGTGATTCTCCAATTATCACCGAAAGGCTCCTTACGGAGCCTTTCAAAATCAACAAATCCACTTTTCTGCAGTTTTAGCAATCTCATCTTCTACTTCCTCTGCCATTTCTTTATTCTCAGCACTGACAGAAATATAAATTTTCAGCTTGGGTTCGGTACCGGAAGGACGTACCACCAGAGAGCAGTTGTCTTCCAGCAGAAATTTCAACACATCAGACTTGGGCAATCCATCCAGTCCCTGTACATAATCCAACAGCCTGGCAACCTTCTTGCCACCAAACTCCTTGATGCCACC
This sequence comes from Blautia sp. 1001283B150304_161114_C9, assembly GCF_015668165.1. Classification (NCBI taxonomy): domain Bacteria; kingdom Bacillati; phylum Bacillota; class Clostridia; order Lachnospirales; family Lachnospiraceae; genus Blautia; species Blautia sp. 1001283B150304_161114_C9. Next base: position 80,453 of record NZ_JADPGO010000014.1, read on the forward strand.
GCGGAATGCCTGCATGATGCTCTGCATTCTGGCAAAACCGGCGCTGCCATCGAACTCATAGCTGTGCAGGGTGTTCAGGCAGTAACCATATGTCTTATACAGTTCATCCAGCCTGTCCAACAGGCTGATGCCCTGGGTGGCATAGTAACTGAACATCTCACAGATCATATACGCACCATCCACGCCGTCTTTGTCGCGGACGTAAGAGCCGGTCAGATAACCATAGCTTTCTTCGAAGCCGAACACATAACTGTCTGCTTTCCCCAGCTGTTCCAGCTTGCCGATTTGCTCGCCGATGAACTTAAAACCAGTCAACACGTTGACAGTACGCAGTCCGTAATGGGCGGCAATCTGCTCGCCCATATCCATCGTCACAATAGTCTTGATCATGACCGGGTCGGCAGGCATCTTACCGTGCTTGATGCGCTGACTGCAAATGTAATCCAGCAACAGCATACCTGTCTGGTTGCCGGTCAGCAGCTCATACTCCCCAGCCTTATTCTTGACAGCAATACCCACACGGTCACAATCCGGGTCAGTTGCCAACAACAAGTCAGCGTTGCACTTCCTGGCATACTCCATGCCCAGTGCCATTGCTTCCTTAATCTCAGGATTCGGGTAAGGACAGGTCGGAAAGTGTCCGTCTGGCTGCTCCTGCTCCTTGACCACCGTAATGTTAGTGTAACCCATCTCCTGCAGGGTGCGGGTCACTGGCTTCAACCCCGTACCATTCAGCGGGCTGTACACGATGGCTACATTCTTGTTGACGTTCTCGCCAAACAAGACAGACTGATTCTTGACCTGTTCTACAAATGCAGTGTAGACCTCGTCCGGAATATACCGGATGCTGCCGTTTGCCACGCCTGCTTCAAAGTTGCTGGTCTTAACGTCCGCAAAGATGTCAAGTTTTTCAATCTCAGCAAGAATCTCCGCCGCTGCTTCGGTCGTGATCTGACAGCCGTCAGCACCATAGACCTTGTAACCATTGTATTTGCCGGGATTGTGGGAAGCTGTCACCATGACACCTGCAGAAGTATGCAGATAGCGAGTCGCAAAAGATACGGTCGGTACCGGCATCAGGACAGGCCAGATATTGACACTGACACCATTTGCTGCAAACACCCCTGCTGCGACTTTTGCAAACACATCGCTCTTGATACGGCTGTCGTAGCCGATTGCAACAGAAGGTTCTTTAAAGTGTTTCTTCAAATAGTCTGCTAATCCCTGAGAAGCCTTTGCAACTGTGTAAATGTTCATACGGTTTGTTCCTGCACCGATCACACCGCGCAGACCGCCTGTTCCAAATGCCAGATCACGATAAAACGCATCCTCGACTTCCACATAGTCCATTGCCTTCAGTTCCGCAGCAACATCCGTATCTGCCACTGCATTTGCCAGCCATCTTTCATATTCCTTCTTAATCTTCATCTTACCTACCTGTCTTTCCCCATACCCTGGAGTTCTGTATTTTATCCTCTGATATCAAGGAACTGCGCCTGTCCGTGAATCGTAAGGACTTCTGAATCCGCCGGCACAAACACACAATCTCCCTTATAAAAATTAACAGTTCCCTCATCATAGGATATCGTGCCACAGCCATCCATGCACAGTAATACCCGAAATGCCATCCTGTCCGCACGGTAATGCACCGTCTGTCGGCGTTCTGTATTGATAAGCATCCGGTACACTTCAAAATATTTGCAGCGTATCAACAGCTCCGATGCCATCCCCGGGCGGTACTTCAGAACCCGCAGCGGCTGTCTCGGCTCTGCACTGCCGTGAAGATCTGCCACATCCAACGCCTTGTCGATATGCAGTTCCCTTTTCTTCCCATCCTTTCCTATGCGGTCGTAATCATACAGCCGATAGGTCAGGTTCGAGCTTTCCTGGATTTCTGCCACGAGCGCACCTGCCCCAATGGCATGGATCGTGCCTGCAGGGATAAAAAACAGGTCATCCTTGTGAATAGGTACCTTCTGCAGATACTTCATCACCGCACCTTTTGCCAGTGCCTTTTGCATTTCTTTCTTTGTGCAGTCCTGCCGCAAACCGTAGATCAGTTTTGCATCCCTGGCTGCATCCAGCACATACCACATCTCCGTTTTTCCAAGCTGACCATGTTCCTTCATCTTTGCATAGTCATCATCCGGATGCACCTGCACAGACAGATCCTTTCTTGCATCGATCAGCTTCACTAGGATTGGCAGCGTTGTTTCGCCCTTATGCCGTTCTCCCAGATACTCCGGGTGGGCTTTTATGACCGCAGTCAGCTCCATTTTGTCAAACGTTCCACAACACACAGTACTTACCCCATCCGGATGCGTGGAACATTCCCATGTTTCTGCCAACGGAGACAACTCAATATTCTTCCCATATTCATCATTCAGCCTTTTTCCACCCCACAGGTAATCCTTACCTGCCGGGCGGAGCAAAAGGGGTTCATTTCTTCTTTCCATGCATACGTCCATTGATCACCATTTCTGTCTTTCTTACCAGTCGTATTTTCTATCTTATTTACTGCTCCAGCTCAAACTTCTGCTTATCGTGGACGTTGATATCTGCGCCCAGCTGTACCTCAATCAGCTTCAGTTCCGTATCAGCTATCACAGTATGACGGCAGCCTGCGGACATAGTTATAACGTCACCTGACTTTACCATCTGCTCCATACCATCCACGATGGTCTTTCCTTCACCGGATATGACTACCCACACCTCATCCCGGTTCTTGTGGCTGTGGTAGTTCATACTGTGGCCGGGATTTAAGGTTACCTTAATCGTCAGGGATGTGGTTTCCACATCGACCACCTTAAAGCTTCCCCAGGACTTCTCGGCAAACATAATCTGCTGTTCAAACTTATCTACAAACGGCTTAATGTAAGAACTCTGCTCTTTATCCGAGACCAGAATGCCTTCCGGTGATGCGGAGATCACCACATCATGCAAACCCATTGCCAGTACCGGCACATCCATTTCATTGATGATATGGACTCCGGAGCACTTGTCGTTCAACTCTCCCTTACCAATAATACTTTCGTCCATTGCCTCAGTCAGCGTATTCCATGTGCCAAGGTCTTTCCACATACCGGCAAAACGGACAACCTGAATCTTCGGCTCATGCTCTGCCACAGCATAGTCGAAAGAGATCTTCTTCATGGTATCGTACTTGTCGAACAAATCCTGATAGTCTGTAAAATCCATCATCTCATGGGCTTTATCCATCACATAACCCATTTTATAAGCAAACACACCACCATTCCAGAGTGCTCCCTGTGCAATATACTGTTCTGCCACGTCCGCTGTCGGTTTCTCCCTGAAGGTCCTTACCTCAGCTACATGGTCTGTACTCTCTGGGATGATATAACCGTATTTCTCACTGGGATAAGTCGGTTCAATGCCCATCAGCACCAGATTTGCCTCGCACTTGTCTGCCTGCTCTGACAGTTCCTTCAGTGCTTCAAAATAACCATCTTCCACATAGGGGTCAACCGGGCAGACTACCACAGACTCAGACGGGGCAACGTGCATCACATCCACCAGATAAGCTGTTGCCAACGCAATGGCCGGGAATGTATCACGACGGCACGGCTCTACGCTGATGCCCACGTCCTCACCCAGCTGGTTGTGAATCGCAGAAACCTGTGTCTTACCGGTAGCAATGGTCACAGTCGCATCTGTGTCCACCTTCCTGATCTGTCGGTAGACACGCTGCACCATGGATTCATAGGTACCGTCCTCCTTTTTGAAAATCTTGATAAACTGTTTGGAACGGATGTCATTAGAAAGGGGCCACAGACGTTTGCCGGAACCGCCGGACAACAAAATGATATTCATAATCTTCTCCTCGTAAAAATAAGATCAGCGTTCAGCGCGCATGGGATTATTCAGGAAGTCCTCATACGCAAGGCGTATGCCATCCTCAAGCTCGGTTTTATACGTCCAGCCAAGGTTCGTTGCCTTGGAAACATCCAGAAGCTTACGCGGTGTACCATTTGGCTTATCAGGATCCCATTTGATCTCACCGTTATAGCCTACAACCTTCGCAACCAGCTCAGTCAGCTCCTTAATAGTCAGTTCCTTACCGGTACCGGCATTGACAGTCTCGTTACCTGAGTAGTTGTTCATCAGGAACACACACAGATTTGCCAGGTCATCCACATAAAGAAACTCACGCAGCGGAGAACCATCCCCCCAGCAGGTTACACTTGCAGCACCGCTCTCCTTCGCCTCATGGAAACGGCGGATCAGCGCCGGAAGCACATGACTGTGTGTAGGATGATAGTTGTCATTTGGACCGTACAGATTTGTCGGCATTACGGAAATATAGTCTGTGCCATACTGGCGGTTCAGAAACTCACAGTACTTTAACCCGGAAATCTTTGCCAGTGCATATGCCTCATTGGTTTTCTCTAGTTCAGAAGTCAGCAGGCAGCTTTCCTTCATCGGCTGGGGTGCCATACGCGGATAAATACAGGAAGAACCTAAGAATTCCAGCTTCCTGCAGCCGTTCTTCCATGCAGAGTGAATCACATTCATTTCCAAAATCATATTATCATACATGAAATCAGCCAGTGCATTCTGGTTTGCCACAATGCCGCCTACTTTGGCAGCTGCGAGAAACACATACTCCGGCTTTTCTGTAGCGAAAAACTTCTCCACTGCATCCTGACGGGTCAGATCCAGCTCCTTATGAGTACGTGTCACAATATTCGTATATCCCTGACGCTGCAGCTCACGGACAATGGCAGAGCCTACCATTCCGCGATGACCTGCAACATAAATTTTTGCATTTTTTTCCATCATAATCGTATGCCTTCTTTCTTACATAACAGCCTTCATGGCCTTCTCGCGCTTTGCAAGCTCACGGTCATGCTTTGCCATAATCTTCACCAGTTCTTCATAGCTCGTCTTCTGTGGATTCCATCCCAAAACCGTCTTCGCCTTAGTCGGATCGCCCCACAGATTGTCCACATCAGTCGGCCGGAACCACTGGGGATTTACGCATACCAACATCTTGCCGGTAGCTGCATCGTAACCCTTCTCATCAATGCCGGTACCTTCCCAGCGGATGGTCATACCGTTAGCTGCAAACGCCTTCTCAGTGAAGTCGCGGACAGTGTGCTGTACACCTGTCGCAATGACAAAATCCTCCGGCTTCTCCTGCTGCATGATCAGCCACATACACTCAACATAATCTTTGGCATAACCCCAGTCACGCAGGGAATCCATATTGCCCAGTTCCAGATGATCCTGCAGACCTTCTGCAATGCGTCCTGCAGCCAGTGTGATCTTACGGGTAACGAAATTTTCACCACGACGCTCAGACTCATGATTGAACAGAATGCCGTTAACAGCGAACATTCCATAAGCATCACGATATTCCTTCACCATCCAGAAGCCATACTGCTTTGCCACAGCGTAAGGGGAATATGGATGAAACGGTGTGGTTTCTTTCTGTGGAACCTCTTCTACCTTGCCATACAGTTCAGAAGTAGATGCCTGATATACTTTACAGGTCTTTGTCAGACCGCAGACACGGACAGCTTCCAGCACACGCAGGACACCCAGTGCATCCACATCACCGGAATATTCCGGCGCATCAAAGGATACCTGCACATGGCTCTGGGCAGCCAGATTATAAATTTCATCCGGTCTGATCTCTCCCACCAGACGGATCAGCCCTGAAGAATCAGACAGATCTCCGTCATGAAGTTTAATCACATTTTTTTCGATCAGATGATCGATACGGGCAGTATTTGAAATGGAAGCACGACGTACAATACCGTGAACCTCGTAACCCTTCTCCAGTAAAAATTCAGCCAGATAGGAACCATCCTGACCGGTAATACCGGTAATCAATGCAACCTTAGACATATATTAACCTCAACTTTCCTTTTGATTTACTTTCTGTTTTGATCAATAGAAACTGTTCAATACCTCCACAGTTACTGCATTTATTTTAGTAAAAAATCCGGAAAGCCTGAATTCACGATATTGCCCTTTCTCCCTGTTTTCTTACATTATCTTGCTCTCTTTTCTCACTTCTCCCACTTCTCTCTGTACTCTAAAGGACTCATGCCTTCCATCTGTCTGAAAACCCGGCTGAAATAATGAGGCTCTCCCAGACCACATTTATAGCCGATGGTCTTTATCTTTTCGTCGGAAAAGCGGAGCATATATTTTGCCTTCGTGACTCTCCTGTTCATCAGATAGCTGCTGATACTGACACCAAACTGCTCCCTGAACACGCGGGTCAGATAGTATTTACTGATAAAAAAATGCTCTGCCAGAAAATCCAGGCTTATTTTCTCCTGATAATGCTCATCCAGGTACTGCTTTACAGGAAGTACATTCTGTTTTTTCAGATCTGCATCTCTGTGTTTTTCTCCCGGGTGCCAGGACTCATTCATCAGAAGCGTCAACAGATAATTCAGCTCACTGTTGATCTTCATATCCCGAATGTAATCATCGGAATCTGCCAGCTCATAAATCCTGTGACAGATTTCCAGAAACCCGGAAACAGAAACGGGGTGGAAGACTGCTCTTCCACCCCGCTCTAAATACTTGTCATAAATTGCTGTCATATTCGGACCATAGAAATGTATCCAGGATAAACTCCACAGCTTCTCCGAACTACTGTGTGCATACTGTTTCCTGCAGTCAATAAACACACAGTCTCCTGTACGAAGAGAATAAGTTCTGCCTTCACAGATGAGCTCACCCTCGCCATCTGTCACTGTAAAAAATAAATAAGAGGACAGGTTACTGCGCCCTGTGCTGTGAGGCTTATGTACTTGCAGAGAGCCAATCTCCTGCAGATACAGTAAAGAAGTCCTGGCAAAATTTGACGGTGTATATAAAATCCTGTCAGAGGTGACAACCGGTAATTGTGTATTAACAAATAAATCTTTCATCTAATCTTTTCCTTCGGAATTTCTATTCCCATACAAGATTACAGTCAGCTACGCCAACAAGGCTGTCCATAAATACTTCTTTCAGACGTTCTTCCACCATCTGCCTTGTCACACCCTTTTTCAGTATCACCTGAAGGAAACCGCCGCCACCGGCACCACATACCAGCTTTCCGTCCACCAGCTCCTCAATACTGCTGAAAATCTGCTCAATCAAAGTGTTACTGCTTCCGGCATCTATTTTCTTACTCAGTTCCCAGTGATAATCCAGAAGCTTTGCAAAACCGTCTACGTTTCCACGCTCCAGTTCAAAGCGCATCAGTGCTGCTGTTTTCTGGATCTCCTCCAACGCAAACAAACTGTCCGGTTCATTACCCACATAGCGTCCCACCACATCACGGAGAAGATTTCTCGCCAGACGCCTCTGCCCTGTATAGATCAGGACAAATCTTTCATCTAGCTCCTTCTTTGTCTGCGGTGAAAGCTCTATATGTGCTACCTGAAGCTGCTGTTGAAGCCCAGGCATGGAGGTTATATATTTAAGACCAGGCGTAATACCTCCGACCTGATCCTGCCATCCTCCTCCTGTAGACATGATCTGTTCCATTGCCAGTACATGGGCATATAAATCTTCTTCTGTATATGCGATTCCCATAAATTCAAACACTGCCTTCACACAGGCTGCCGAAAGAATAGATGAGGTGCCAAGACCGGAACCTTTGGGAACATTTGTTACCTCAGAATGCATAACAAAACCACTGCCAAGACGTTCCAGTATTTCACCCAGAGTATGTCCTTCCCTGGGAATGATCCCACAGGCAAGAAGACAAGCCTTCTGCAGGGCAAAGGGATCATAAGGGTCACCTGTGGCCTGCAAAGGCTCAATCGTGTCAAACTCTCCATGAACATCCATATCCCGGCTGTCAAAAACCACCTTCTGCTCAGGAATCCTCTCCAATGTCACCTCCACCGGCTTCTCCCCGTTCAGAAGAATAGCTGCATTTAATACAGTCCCACCTTTTTCATTACAGTAAGGCGGTGTATCACTCCAGCCACCTCCCCAGTTCACACGAAGCGGCAGCCTGACTGTATGATGATCTGTAACAATCCTTGCCTGCTCATTATAAGCAAGACTTTTGATTGTCGCTTCCAGAACTTCCGACTGAATAATGCGGAAACATTCCTGCACCTCATTCTCATCCTCAAGGATCACTCCCAGATAATAATGCAGACGCATTTTTTCACCGAAATCTGCTTTTCTCAGACGCTTCTCCAGCCATTCCTTCTGAATCTTTGTAAGCGACTGCAGCTTTCTTATACTTCCTGCAGGAACCTGATCCCTGATTGCCTTTGCAATCCCGTCCATAGTTACCAGATCTGCCATCCGCTTATTCCATGCTATGATAGCATCCGGATCCGCCTCATTAAATCCGGCGCAGAGAGACTTGTGGGAAGCTGCAGTCCATAAAGATCTGTCAAAATCTTTCCCTCCTGTGACAATCTCATAAAGTTCCAGTGCCGCATCTACTGCCTCCCGGATTGTATCTGACTCCTGATACAGCGCAGCAGACCACAAGGTATGTGCCTGTCCGTTCTCCTCCCAGAATCTCACTCCAAGTGTATCTTCCAGTTCATCCAGATCCCTGCCAAACAGTCGGTTCTCCTTAGGATTATCATTTACGCCAAAAATACGGACAATAAATTTTCCGTTTCTCTGCTTCAGCCCATGGAGAACAACATTATCAGGAATAACCTGATCCTGCACATCTATGTAAGAGAGCACACTGTGGCTGCCAATCCTGGAATTTCCATGCACATAGGAAACCTCCAGATAACAGTCTTTCCCAACAGATGCCCTGCTGCTCAGTACACTGTTATAGCCAGACACATCACTACGGATACTGCTGCCCACTTTCCGGCTCCATCCCAGATAATGGTACTCATCCACACCTCCGTTCATCAGCTCCAGTATCTCCCTGGTCGTTCCAAAATGAATAAACTTCGCAGGTGCCAGACGCAGAAGCTTCATCCTGTAGGGACGCAGCACCTCCCACACACGGGTTCTGGCAGCCGTCAGTTCCGGACAGAATTCACCCTCCGGCTTCTCCCTGTAAAAATCCTCCAGCGTAGAATCCGAAGCCAGAGGATAAAGAAAATCAGCGTAAAGAGAAAGACGCGTTCTCTCATTGACATTTCTGTCATAGTCCGCGTCTGTTTCAATCAGTGAATATAAAGATTTCATAATGTCAGTACTAAAGATCAGTGCCCCGGTATCAATATCCACACAACCGGATTCATTGACTGCTCCTGTTTCCCGCAGGACCTCCACAGATTTCTTCTGCAGACAGCATTTCACATTTCCGTCCGGTCCATTCAGATAAACACCATGGTTCTTACCGGTCTCTACGTTTTCCTTAAAGGATATGGCAGCTGCACCCACATTGTTGTAGTCAATCTGAAGAGGATTAAATAAAAGCAGTACATCTCCCGACAGCAACACCATCCCTTCACGAATCCGCGAAGGAACAGAACTCATGCATATCATGAATTCATCAAATAAAGTGGAACTGCGTCCATTGGGTAATTCATGAGGCACCGGCGAAAAAAGCTTACCCAGCGCAGAATACTGAGGAACACGCTTACTGTCCCCGCCTGAATGAATCACCAGCACACGAAGGCTGTCAAAAGATCCTTCCTGTTCATGAAGATATCTCAGAACCTCCAGCGTAGCCCCTCCGGAGCCGACACGCCTGCCATCACGATCCGGGATGGCAACAAACTTCGTGCCTCTCGGCAGGAAGTTCTGCCTGTCCGCAATCTGTTTACGGAAGCCTTCTGCCTGCTGCTCATTGGAAGCAGTCAGGATCACATAGTCCCAACGTGGGAAGCTGCGGAGTTTTAAAGATCTGTTGTAATCGTCCCAGCAGTCATTGTAGGCCTGGGACAGGAAAAGGGAATTTAGATTTGTCATTTGGGAGTCCTCCTTGAGTATAGATTTTTCACAAGTCAAGGCTGTTTTCTATCAAACGAAATGATGCCTTGACAGCTGATTATGGAAATGATAATGAGACAATATTCAATGTAAAAGTGGATCAAAAGAGAGCGTAAATCAAGATATTTCATAGTGTCTGCCCCATGTGTAACCAAACATAACGTTTAACCTTTCCCAGTACACCATGAAGTTTTTTCTTTTACAGACCTTTCTTGATTTTTATTATTCCCCAGTAGCACATACCTCCAAGCACTCCACCAACTGTGTTGTAGAAGATGTCTGATAATTGGAATGTGCCGAGCCGTAATAGCAGTTGCAATATCTCTATCATCAAAGAAAAACCGAACGCTATCTTCCCACTTAGCCACAATATATTATTCCAACCATTGCCTGCTTTGCCATGAAATGTCCACATCACTACTGCAGAAAACGGAACCATCATAATCACATTCTCAATGCACTCCGTGGTAAGTTGCTGCTCTCCATTTACGATCTCCCAGATGCCCCAGCCACCCATAATATTAGACAACGGGTTCATCCACAGGTTTCGATTCAATAATGTCCGGAACAGAATAAGGGAAGTTACAAAGGCTAAGAAAAACAATTTTCTGAAGAATATACTCTCTTTGAACTCCCTGTACCATGTCACCATAGCATTCTTCCAGCCTTTTCCTGCTTCGATAGGTTTATAAGCATATAGATAGAAAAACATAGCAAGGAATGAAAGCAGAAGCGAAAAACCAAACGGCTCGTAGAGAGCAGTCAGGATGTTAGTGAAGATCTTTCCGAGTAAATCAATTGTTTCTTTCATCATTTTTTATAGATCACTGAACAGGTCAGCTTTGTACACACCATTCTCCTGCATCTTCCTGAAGCTGTCTTTCACAGATGCGACATCTTCGTGATAGGTCATACCGTACCAGGTATCGTTGGTTTTCAGAACCTTCACTGACATCTTTCCCTGCTCCAACAACTCACCGATGAAGACAGGAATCAGATACTCAGCCTTTAGTGGATTGCTCGGTACTTCTTTATCGAAGAACTCCTTAAATCCTTTCTCCAGCACATCCATGAATCCCGGTGTCAGCCCCCACATGTTCATAGAAACCAGAGAATTCACATCAACAGTCACTCCGTCTGCTTCTGCGCCATCTGCAGTCTTCACGATATTCTTAGTTTCTACAATTTCAGTCAAGTTTCCATTCTCATCCATCTTGCAGATACCACGAGTCACACCGCCGTTATCAGACAGAGTGTTACTCAGCACAAAGCCTGCCATGCAGGACTTGCCACCATTCATCAGATACTCATGAACAGCCTTGAATCCTTCCCTGCCATAGTAATCGTCCGCATTGATTACAATAAAGGGAGTCTTGATAACCTTCTTTGCAGCAAGTACAGCCTGTCCGGTTCCCCACGGCTTTGTACGACCTTCCGGTAAAGTTCCCGGAATATCCTTAATATCCTGGAAGACATAGTCTACAGTTACATCATGAGCGGAGCAGACAGAAGCAATACGATCACCAATGACCTCTTTAAACTCCTTCTCAATATCCTTACGGATGATAAATACTACATGGTTGAATCCAGCCTCAATCGCATCATGGATTGAGTAGTCCATGATGATATGGTCAGTATCATCGACCGGTTCCAATTGCTTTATTCCTGTTCCAAATCGGCTGCCGATTCCGGCCGCCATGATAAGTAATGTTGTTGTTTTCATAATCTCTCCTTACTGTGCTTACATTGCTTTAGCTGGATATCCCTTAACATGCAGATTCGTATATTAACAGATTATTTATTATCTATCTTATGATTATTTGTTCCGTCCAGCTATATTCATAGGTTCCGACTCAAGTACCCACTAAAAATTCATATTATACTTTTTTTAGAAAGCTTTTAGGATATGTTCACTCATTTTATCGGTATTTCATAGGGTCTGACCCCACATGTTCTAATATTCTCATAGAAATTACCAACAAGAATCTGATTAAGTTTCTTCACTATCTCTTTCACGGGCAATGTTCTCATTTCTCCTATCAGCTTGTGAACTTCCTTGCATTTATGGCTGAACTTCTTCCTGCTAGTTTTCCTCTTTACTCTGAACTTACCGTTTTTGCCATGTGAACAGTAGTGTGTAAATCCCAGAAAATCGAATGTTTCAGGTTTGGGTTCTCCTCGCTTGGCTCTGTTTGCTTCCGCAAATCTTCCAAATTCTATCAACCTTGTCTTCTTCTCTTCCAGGCTCAGTCCAAAGTGTTTCATCCTTTTCTTCAGTAATTCGTAGACAAGTTCAGCATCTGATTTATATTGAAAGCCCATAACAAAGTAGGTAGACCCAAGGAACCTCCCCTTGAGTCCCCATCAGAACCGTACGTGAGCCTCTCGACTCATACGGCTCCCTCTCCAACAGATGGTAATATTCCAAATTTCCAGTGTGCAAACAAGTTTCTGTCTCTTCTGGCTACTGCACCAAGCCAGTGCTCGGCTCTGCTTCTCGTGTTCTTCTTTTTATAACTTCGTCGTACCCATTTAATCAGACATTGATTGATATAACGCAACACCTCATAAAATTCTGACTTATAATAGTGTGTGTAGTAGTTAATCCATCCTTGCACTACTTTGTTTATCATGTTCCCAATATCTTTTAATGAGAGATTCGCCTTTAACTGTAAGGGGATTTCGGTGCTCAATACTCACCCTGCTACCTCGTTGTCTACGCTTCATGATTCCAGTTACCCAGAGTCATGCAAGACTCACTAACGAATGAGGTGGTTATTCTCTTTTCGTGCAGGATTTCCGCCTGCTCGGTGAAGTGCCCTTTGCTGGGCGCACGGGTCTGACCCCAATGTGGTCAACCTAGCGTCAACTTAGGGGCATATTAGCGAATAGCCTCCAATGCAAACTACAAAATAAATCGGTT
>NZ_JADPGO010000015.1:0-89427 GCF_015668165.1 Blautia sp. 1001283B150304_161114_C9
TATAATTTTTGAAAATTCATGTATAGAATAATATTTACTCAAAGAATCAACTCCTTTCAATAATATTCTACTCTAATATCTTATAACACTCAACATGTACTTATATGATTTTATAATTTATATTTAACTGTTAATAACCTCCATTTCGCATGAAATCATTCCATATTGAGGTTTTGCAGAAGCAGATTCATGAATTCTTTTTTTCTGGTTCTGCTGACAGGTATATGTACATTATGGATCACACAATCAGAACCAACAAATCCCTCTACATGATTCATATTTACCAGATATCCCTTTGCACATCGAAAAAAATTATGTACCGCAAGTTTTTCTTCGAGTTCTTTCATCGTAATTCTTGAACAGTAATCTCCTCTCGAAGTATGATAAATTACATTATGTCTCTGCCCCTCAATAAAATAGATATCTGCTATATCTATCTTTACAACTCCTTCCCCAATCGGAATCGTAAGAAATTCTTTAACCTCAGAACGCATACGACCAACTGCTTTATCCAGTTTCTGCGAAAAAGAAAAATACTCAACTGGTTTTACTACATAATCCATTGCATCAACTTCGTATCCACGTACTGCATATTGAATCATATTTGTAATAAACATGATAATTACTTTCTGATCCATTTGACGAATTTTTTCTGCTGCTGTCATACCGTCCATGAACCGCATTTGAATATCCATCAGAATAATGTCAAAACCGCCATTGTAATTTTCAGTGATATCTTCTCCATCACCAAATACTGTAACCTTTATTGATCTTCCCCTTTCCGTTTGATATTTCCGGATATACTCTGTTAATTGTTTTACGTAAATTTCTTCATCTTCCACAATTGCAATCTGTATCATCCTATCCCTCCACAAGAATTGCATTTTTTGTAACTGTTCAATCACACAATATAGTCCCAGGTTTTTATTGTTATTTTATAAATAACTTTTGTTCCAGTATATCACTGCATCTCTCTTGCGTCAAGTGGATGTAATATTACAAATTATATCTGTATAATCTGGTTTTCTTTTATCATATATCCACAGTAAATCTCCTCATTCTTTAAATAGAAAGTAGAAATTCTGTTAAGTTTTCAATAGCATCTGGTTTTTCTGATAGTTCTTTCCCCATCAGTCCCTCTCTCATAATACTAGTATCCGCACTAAGAGATACAGCGACTCGACTTGAATTCCATACAGCTTCATACATCATTTCCTGATTCTCTTTTGTTACTTTATTGAGAACGTAATAAAATGGTTTTCTAATACTTTCCGATAATTCCCCGATTTTTTTGGAAAGCTGTAGGGATTCATAGGATGGATCTATAATTATCAATATCAAATCTACACCGTTATCAATTCCACGTCCAAAGTGTTCAATACCAGCCTCCATATCCATTAGCGCAAATTGGTCTTCTGTAAGCCTGAGATTTTGGATAAATTGAGTCATAACAGTTCCCATAGCACAAGAACACCCTTCATTTGCTTGATGAATTTTTCCACTGCTCATCAGTTTTACACCATCCTTCAGACTATAATAATCTTCCGGTATATCATCTATAGTCCAGGTTTCCTCAAAAAACTGATGAGTAAATTTTGATAACATCATATCATTTAAAACATTTTGCTTACCACCGAAATAGTCTGTAAAATCTCTGGGAAGCTTCATACCTAGCTGTCGGTGTAGACCATAATTAGATTCATCGGAATCAATTACCAAAATTTCTTTTCCTCGTCTGGCTAAAGCCTTAGCCAAAAGACTGGTTACTGTACTTTTTCCACATCCACCTTTTCCGCAAACTGCTATTTTCATCTGTTATCTCCTTTACCCGTAATCTATTATGATTTATAATTCCAGTTTCTCTATAATACCTTTTAAGGCTTCTTACTCCACTTCCTCCAGTTCTGTTCCTTCTGGAAGAATATATCCGCAGTTATCACATACTCCGTCCTCTGCGAGTATCCCGTCTTTCACAAAGGCTTCAATGCCTCCCGGTTCATGACAGTGTGGACAATCTAATTCCTGTATCTTTTTCTGATTTCTTACATCCTGGCAATTGGCAAATTCAATTTTACCCATAGTGATTCCTCCATTTTTATTCCATATCAATTTGTCTTCGCAAAAAAGTTCCTACCATACGGGAAAAATTGCTGATATTACGAATATAGGCAAAGTCTTTTCCATAGATTCTCTTTTCCACGGAGAGCTCTTCTTCATTCCCTACAAAAATACCAATTACGAAAATTCCCTGATTTCTGGCCCGACGCACCTCATATGCAGTATCTTTCACAGCTCCTTCTCCGTCATAGATCTTGGGCTGGCGGGTTCCTGGTCGTTGTATGCTCATATCACAGGGTTTTCCATCACTTAATACGATTAAAATCTTATTTTTTTCCGGTCGCTCCATGAGAGAGGAACAGACTGTTTTCAGTGCAAGCCCATCTCTGTTATTGGCATACGCCCGAAATTGAAAGATTCTTTCATTTGTTTCCCTTGGATCTTCATAATCCCGAAATCTCTGAAGTACTGTATATCCCCAGAAAGCACAGTATCCTGTCACCCGATGAGGAATTCCTGCCTGGCTTAATGCTTCACTGATAATATATCCCTGCGCCGCTACCTGAGCCTGTCTGCCAGCTTGGGAACCACTGGAATCAATCAGGACGTCTATTACAAACTCAGAATCTTCTGCTCTCTTTTTTCTATTAAATAACTTGTCATCGTCTGTTCTTCCAATTTTCCATAACCTTTCAGGAACAAGCTGCCCTGCATCAGATCTGCTGACAGAATCATCCTTTCGGATTATAAATGCCCGTTTCAGTGACTCTGCCAACACAGAAATATTTCTTTTGATGATCCAGTGATTATTTCCATAATAGGCTTTATTTTTTTCAAACTGCAGCTGAGAAAAACGGTATTGATTATTTTTTA
Source organism: Blautia sp. 1001283B150304_161114_C9 (assembly GCF_015668165.1). NCBI lineage: Bacteria > Bacillati > Bacillota > Clostridia > Lachnospirales > Lachnospiraceae > Blautia > Blautia sp. 1001283B150304_161114_C9. The sequence continues at coordinate 2,932 of NZ_JADPGO010000015.1, forward strand.
TGACAGGGTTCTGTAAAATTCCATCTGTAAGATACAGGATACAGTTTTTGTGGATTCCTGTACAAAATTTCCGGTTGATTCTGGCCTGCTCCGATTCACTCAGATACGATTTCCCGTAATTCAGTTCCACATATTCCCGTATCCGTCGCACTGCCTGTGGATTTATATTCTCCGAGCTTTCCGGAACTTCTTCATTTTCCGGAGAGAAATAAAATCTTTTTTTCTTTTTGTTTCTGATATCCAGACTCATCATCTTTTTTTTGAGATTAGAAAGATATTTTTGAATGATGTCTTCCATCTGTTCATCCGTCATGCATTCCTGCCACGCGTCATTGGCTAATGCCATATCCGGTAAATTCAGAATCTTCTCCAGATTTCCATTCCTTTTTTCAAAAGAGAGATCCAGAACATGATTATAAATCTCATCTATCACGTTTATGACATCTTCCGTATTTTCCGCATCCTTCAGAGAAAGAATCTTGTACAATGCAATCTCTGCCTGTGGATCCATTCCCTCATCGTCTGTGTTCTCCAGAACATGCCTTATATACAGAAGCCTAATCCTGTGAATCAGGTCTGTTCCAGCTTTGTCTGATACCTGCTCTTTCTCGGCCTTTTCCAATTCTCTGAACGCCTGTTCTCTGATTTCCTTTGTTCCCAAACGTTCTCGAATGATAAAACGCTCCACAGCAGCATCCATGCATAATCCAGCAAGAGGCAAAAGTATATCTTCTCCAGCAGAAAAATGTAATTTTTTCATCAAATACATGCCAAGTTTCTTCTGATCAAAATATCGTGCAAAGGCACCCTGCTTCACTGCCTCATATAGAACCGTTTGTTTTGAATAAACATATTTTTCTGTGTCCGGTTCAAATTCCATATCATAATCACCACTGACTGTCCAAAAAAGATTTCTGATACGATTGCTGATCTCCAGACGATGTTCTTCCAGTTGTTTCGCCGGCCATCTGACATCCTCCATACAAGTTTACCCCCATATGTCTTTTCCGGTCCAGGAAGATGGGATTCTGGTAGAAACCACATCTTCTATGATCTCTTTTTCAAATACATCAAAACTTTTATTTATGATCCCCATCTGGATTGCATCAATTGGAGAAAGTCCGCTTTTTGTTGCTTTTACAGCAGAAACCAGTCCTCTCAGGTCAAGAGATTTTGTTGAGATTTCTCCATGATAAGCTTTGATCTGCAAATCCAGAAACAGTCCTGCAAAAGCTTTCAGTGCACTTTTTTCCCCATCTGGAAAATGTTGTCTTAATACAAAAAGGACACTATCCTCATCCATTTCAGGCATATCAATTACCATAAACCTTGAAACCAATGCTTCATTTAGCTCTCTGGTACCTGCGTAGCCATAATTCATCGTGCCGATAAATCGTGTTGCCGGATGAAGTAAAATCCTGTTATATCCTGGAATATCGATTCTGCGCCGATGATCCAGTGTGGCATGCAGTACAGAAACCGCATCATTTTTTGCCATATTGATTTCGTCCAGGATTCCAAATCCTCCAAATTCCGCGCATTGGTAGATGGGGCCTTTCCGAAGGCGAACCTCATTATTTATAAAGGTATCCGTTCCAATCAGATCGGCACTGTCTGTATTTACATGAAAAGAAATGTCGTATTCCGGTCTTCCGAATATCCATGCCAGTGTCTCACATAGTACATTTTTCCCTGTAGCTTTCGCACCGGAAAGTAACAGGTTATCTCCCTGAAGAAGCGCTGCTATTGACATTTCCAGAATCTTTTTCCCATAAAACAGGATATCCGGTTTTTCTACCCGTTCCTTTACCTGATCCTCTACCTCATAACGCATGTGAAAATCTCTCAGTTCTCCAATTAGTTCCTGCGCTATCTTCTGGTCTTCTAAATATTTTTCTATTTCTGCCCAATGATTTCTCATGAAGATTTTCCTTTCTTTACAATTAGTTATGCCAAATCAGATAATATTTCTGTTTACTCAATCTTCAAACTTTCAATCCTCCAACTCACAATCCCAACTTCTTTACAATTTCTCCCAGTGCACTTCTTACAGGAGAATCTTTCGGAAGCTGTATGATCGGCTTTCCATCACAGTCATACTGATATACCTGGTCATCATGTGGCACAACCCCTAACAATTCCAGTCCCTGATTTCGAATTTCTTCCAGAGTTCCGGCATCCAGTTTTCCATCCGGAACACGATTCACGATTAATCCAGTTTTCTGTGGTTTAAAGTTTAACTCCTTCATCAGCTTTGCAATACGTCCGGCTGCCTGAACACCTCTTCTGGAACAGTCACTTACAAGAATCGCAACTTCCATCATTGGCAGGATTCCTCTGCTGATATGTTCCATACCTGCTTCGTTATCAACCACAATATATGGATAATGACCTTGCAGTTTCTGAACCTGGGTCTGCACAAGACCATTTACAAAACAATAGCAGCCCTGTCCCTGGGTTCGCCCCATTACCATCAAATCATAATCGTCTTCTTCTGCAATTGCATCGGAAAGACGCATTTCCAGATATGCCTGTTTTGTCATACCGGAGGGAATCTGATATCGTGGGTCTATGCCTGCCCGCTCAATTTCTTCTCTCAGCTCCCCAAGTGTGACCTCCGGCTCAACACCGAGCACTTCGTTCAAATTTGCATTTGCATCTGCATCCACCGCCAGGACCGGACGTTTTCCGCTTTCACATAAATACTGGATCAACAATCCACAAAGAGTTGTTTTTCCTACGCCACCTTTTCCTGATACTGCAATTACATGTCCCATGTTTTTCCTCCTAAAATTCTGAACAATCTGTTGACTTTTTCTTTAAACCTCATTATAGTTGTTACTATATAAATTACAATAATCAATCTGTGAGATTTGTATGGTTACTCAACACATCAGAAAAATTGTTGAGAAATCATATGATACTAACTAATACAGGAGTATATAATGTCAGAAAAAACGAGAAAACAAGATCGCCGTACCCGCTATACCAGGCAAACCATAAAAGATACGTTCTTAGAGTTGTTAAATCAGAAAAGTTTTACGAAAATTACAGTTACAGAGATCTGCAAAAATGCTGAAATCAACCGTGGCACTTTTTATCTTCATTACTACGATATCCATGATGTATTATCAGATATTTTTAATGATATGACTCAGGATATGTTAACAACTGTAGATCATTTATTCTGTCTAAATCAAAAAAGCTGTTCCTATCCGTTCTGTCAGAAAATACAGATGGAATCACAATACAGGGCACTGTTTCTGGATGATGCAATTGCCCCTATTCTTCTGGAAAAAATAGCAGAAAATACAAAAGAAGGCTATGTGACCTGGCTTATGTCACACAGCCTCCTGACCTTTGAACAGGCAGAATCGGTTTTTTATTTTCAAATGAATGGCTGCCTTTCCATCAACAGACTGATGCTCCGCAATCACTGTAATGACTGGAAACAGATTCAGACAGTAATCGACAAATTTATCAAAGCCGGACTGGAAAGTTTTCTGATTCATGATCAGAGAGAAGAAAATGCTTCCGATAATTTTTGCAACAAAATTTCTCCAACTGTTACCGCATCTTCTACACTTAGATAATGATCGGCATGATCCTGAAGAAATATTTTGCCAGATACAGGAAATTCTTCATCTGCAAACCATATCTTTAAAGTTACCGGATATCTTGGCAGAACTGGAAAAACAGCACACAGATCCGCCTTTGTCTCTGTGAATTCTGCACCCAGGTTTTTACATGCTTTCTGAATTTTCTCAGGATCTTTATCCTGCAAAAGTTTTTCCAGTTTCTGCTCTGCAGTCCGGTCAAACTTGGTTCCTCGAATCAATCCATCTTTCAGGTTACCAAAAGTAATGAGCTTCTGTGAACCTTCTGTTCCATCGGCCATGTCCAGATAATGCAGCAATGTCAGATAATGCCATTCGTCCATGTTTGAGTTAATACGAAACTCAGGGAGTTGAATTTCAATCGTTTCATAAAAACTCAGTACTTCAAGCACATTTCGGCTGCTATGAAAAACAGCCCCACTTTTTGCAGCAATCTCCTCTCCAGAACGATTTTGTAACCGTTTTACTGCTGCCTGAAACATTTCCTGAAATGCACGATTTTCTGTTTGATTTTTGTATTCCATAAGTTCTCCTTTGTAAATATTTTATCGCATCACGTAATAATCAATGTTTATTCAAGGATTTTGGTGGTTTCATAAATTTGTCTACGATCAGCATATTATACAATCCTCCGTAAGTTTCATTCCTGTGTTGACTTTTCCTTTAAATTTCATTATAGTTGTAATTATATTATTTACAATCATCAAAATAATAAATATGCACAGTTTCTCAACACATTGAAAAGAACTGCTGAGAACTTGAAATGTTTTAGACAAACCAGAAATATTTTTGTCTCAAAAATGTGAAAGCAAAATCATTATATCATACTACAAGGAGTTTCTTATCATGAAATATTCAACGAAATTAAGTGATACTGTTCATGTGATGGTTCTGATTGCTATCAACCAGGAAAAATCTCTCTCCAGCGCCTCAATTGCAGAAAGTGTCCATACAAATCCCGGCTTTGTACGCCAGCTTATGTTAAAACTAAAAAGAGCCGGACTTATGACCAGTGTAGCCGGACATGCCCGTCCTTCTCTTTCAAAACCAGCAGACCAGATTACATTGCTGGATATTTATAAAGCAGTTGAAGGTGATAAACCATTGCTTCATTTAGATACTCATACCAATCCGGATTGTGGCGTTGGCATTAACATTCAGTTATCTTTGCAGGGATTCTATAATGAAATTCAAAAAACTACTGAAGAAAAAATGAATACGATTACTTTACAGGATATCATAAATACCTATTATCAACGAGCATCCATGCAAAATGATTTATAAAACATTATATGACAGGAGAATATTCTTTTTCAGATATTGTAAAAGCACTTGATATCTACGAATTGCTCCGCTGCAAAGCAGCTCCCACAATTCTCATCATATCTCAATATGAGGTATTTGTCTAATATTTCTATCAAGCAAATATTTGTCAGACCAATTTGCCATAAGTACCAGAATATCAGGATTTGCGAAGGCAATTTATAGTAGATTTTGGCATATACATTTCGATTTTTTTTGAGTATAATAATTCCGAAAAAGTACTTTGATAGTAAATTAAATGCGACATCATTGCACAGGAGGCATGGGATATGATTATTACAATAGCAAGACAGTGCGGAAGCGGCGGACATGAAATAGGAAAAGAACTGGCTTCCAAACTTGGACTGGAACTCTATGACAGAAAGAAACTGGAAGAAGAGGCCAAAAAACTTGGAAAGCTTGACGAAAACAAAGAATTTTTCCAGGAAAAGGCAGTAAACAGCCTGCTCTACAGCATTGCTGTAAGCTACGGAGACAGCAATCCGATGGAAAAATCTTTTGAACTTATACGTGAACTTACGCAGCAAAAATCTGCCGTAATCATCGGACGCTGTTCAGGAGCGATCTATGCAAATGATCCTGAGGCAACTACTGTTTTTCTTCACGCAGATAAAGACTGCCGTATCAAACGTGTAATGGAACGGGACGGTATTAATGAGAAAAAAGCTGCAAAGCTGATAAAGGAAGTGGATGAGAAAAGAGCATCTTTCCACAAATTCTGCACAGGCAAAGAATGGGAAGACGCCAGCCAGTATCAGCTGTCTATTGATACAGGCAAACTTGATATTTCCGATACAGCAGACATGATCATAAATTATATCAATGCTAAAAATATCGGACAAAAGCACCTGTAATTCCCAAATAACACTGTAAAAATCAGGCACAAGTTTCCGAAATATGACTTGTGCCTGATTTGCATTTTCTTTTAATATTTACTGTTTGACTGATCGGATTCATCCATCGGATATCTCTGTAAATTCGCAGATAGACTTCTCAAATATGCTATACAACGCATCAATGTTCCAGGATATATTCCATCTGCCTTTCTTTTGTTTTCATACCCATTTTTTCATAGAACTTTTCGGCTGAAGTATTTCCTGCCCATACATTCAGTGTCACTTCATAACAGCCCATTCGCTCTGCTTCATTTTTTACATATTCAAACAACCTCTCGCCGATATGCTGTCCTCGAGCCTGCTGATCAACACATAGATCATCTATAAAAAGAGACTTAAACGGCACCATATTAGTTGAAAAAGGCTGTTCCTGTAATTGGCAAAATGCATATCCTACACAAACATCTTCCTCGTTCACTGCTACATATATGGGTTTTTCTTCTTTTTCTAATAGCTCTGTCAATTGGCTTACAGTATATTTTGTGGTACCGGGAATAAAAATATCAGGTCTTATATCTGCATGGATCTGCAATACCTGTCCCAACAATTCAATTATTCTTAGAATGTCTTTTTCTTCTGCTTTTCTAATAGTCATTTTTGTCCTCCAAGTAACAAATTATTCCCAATTTATACTACTGGATTTGCCGGTAATGGTCTGTACTTTGCAGTATAATAATCACACTCAATTCGAATGACACTGACAATTGAAACCAGCCGCTCATTAAACTCAAAATCCTTACCCGTTTGTATTTTCATTAAGGCGCTCATGGCCTTAATTTTTTCTTGTGGTGCTTCCACAATCTCCGCAGTTCCAAATCCATCAAAAGAATAATAACTACACCCATATTGGCAGGCCACTTTACCTGAAAATGGCTGAACATCACACTCAATCTGAACACAGCAGTCTGAATTGTTTCTGATAATGTCAAGCTTACGGCCTTCCAAAGCACCGTGCACATAAAATACAAGTTTATCATTTTCCATAACATAACCGTAGTTCACAGGAACTATGTATGGCTTTCCCTGATCCACCAGCCCAAGGTGCAAAACCTTGCCAGAATCAAGTATATGTATGATCTCATTAAGTTCTGTTACCTCTCTGTCTCTTCTTCGCATATAAATCCTCCCATCATACCTCTGATATTTCCATTTTTTCTTCTCCGGATAACGGATTATTCTATAGTCAGTTTAATCATAGCACATACATTCCTGCTTGACAAATACATCGCAATGCAATGTAGCATAATATCTTCTCACGACCAATTATGGATATGGGATTATGCAGAAAGTAAAAGAATTGACAGAGAATGAACATATTCTGGGACTAGAGCGTGTTTGAAAAAGGCTCTGGAAAGTCCTGGAAAAAATAATTTTTTTATGGTCAGATTTGTGATATACTTTATGTATTACTTACAGACTCCCGGGGGAAACAACTATGCAAAATATAATTCCCGATGAAAGATATTCTGTGGCTGACGAGGCCATTTTAGGTGCTTTTTTCAAATTGTTAAAAGAAAAGAAACCTGACAGGATTACTGTATCCGACATCACTAAAACAGCTGGTATTGCCAGAAGTACCTTTTATAATCACTATCAGGACATCCCTTCACTGATCTCTGCAGTTGAGGATAAAACTATTCATGATGTTTTTTCCATGATGGAAAATTTCCAGCCAAAAAATGACCGGGATATCTGCAGTTCCTATTTTCTGACTCTGTGCCGGTACACTATGGAAAATCCTTTTCTGTCCGGTCTTTTGAGCACGCCTCATGGCAATGATCTGTTTGAAAAAATGCTGACTATGCTCCATCATTATGTTACAGAAACTACATCTAATTCCAGGCCTGACAGGCATACAAAGGAAGAAGTTTCCTATGTGATCACCTGCGCCATCGGCAGTACCATCGGCGTTCTCCACAAATGGAGCCGGGATAATTTTAATCTGGCACCGGAAGTGATCGCTGATATTCTGTCTGAGGTTTTTTTATCCGGTATGCTTCCACTTTTATCTTAAGCCTCTGTCTTATTCCAGAGGCTCATCAATCAGGACATCCTGTCTCCTGATTTTTTTTGTTGTGTTGCGGATAAACGGATTTTTGCGGACAACCAATCCTGTAATGCGGCGATAGGTGGGCTGATTTCTGTTATATTCATCCAGAAATGCCTGAAGCTGTGCCTGAATTGCCTCTGCATCCAATGCTTTCGCTTCCACAACAGCCTGCTCCGGATAGATGCGGGCGGTCAGTCCATTGTCCTCACCTGTGACGATCACTTCTCCTACCAGCGGATTCAGAGCCAGCTTATTCTCAATCTCCTCCGGAGATACATTTTCACCGTTGGACAGGATGATCAGGTTCTTCACACGTCCATTGATAAACAGATAACCGTCTTCATCCATATATCCCTTATCACCTGTATGCAACCAGCCATCCTTTAAAGTCTCTGCTGTCTCATCAGGCATCTGATAATATCCTTTCATAACGCTACTGCCTTTTACCAGGATCTCACCGTTTTCAAATCTTATCTCTGCATTTTCAAGTGGTTTTCCAATAGAACCCTTTTTATTGTTTTCCAGTGTATTATTGCTGATAACAGGAGAGCATTCTGACATTCCATAGCCTTCCAGTACTTCGACGCCATATTCTGCAAAACAGTCAATATAATACGGATCCAGATGTGCACCGCCTGTAAAGATAATGCGCAGTTTTCCGCCGAATACCTTTTCTGCCAGAACTGCCTTCGGGATTGACGGATCAGCGGCAGCCAGTCTCTTATAAATAGTTTCGATCATCATTGGAACCATAAGCATAATATCCGGTTTGAAAATACTCATATTCCTTACCATATGGAGCAGGGAATCATTGATGCAAAGAGTTGCACCCAGAGAGAATCCCTTCAGCCAGTCCATAACCAGGCAGAATGCGTGATGGATTGGAAGCACACTGAGCACGGCAGTTCCCGGTTCTGCCGTAATCTTTACTGCCTCAACATTGGAGGCCAGATTATTCTGTGTCAGCATAACACCCTTGCTCTTTCCTGTTGTTCCGGAAGTGAAGATAATGGTCGCAATATCCTCTGCATCCGGGCAGACAGAATCTGATGATGCACTCTTTCCTGCATTTCGAAGTTCACCAATACCGTATACCTTTGCCGGCGCATCTTCTACCTCTTCCTGAAGCATCCACACCTTCTGAAGTTTCGGACAGTTTCCAAGAAATGCATCCAGATATGGTCTAAGCTTCGGACTTAAGAAAAGAGCGGCGGAATCGGAACGGTTAAGCAGATCGATTAGATCCTCACAGGGAAGTGCTGCATCCAGCGGTACTGCTGTGGTACATCCTGTAATGATTCCCAGATAGCTTTCCATCCACTCTACAGAACTGGTTCCGATCAGTGCAATGTGCTTTCCCTCAAAGCCTTCTGCAAGAAGACCTTTTCTGGTGGAAACTACATTTTCCATCAGTTCGCCATAGCTTCTTTCCATAATTTCCTTTTTCTTGAGCCATTTTACTGCTTTTACTTCATCAAATTTACGTACACTTTCTTCTAATATATTTCTGATCAGCATATCTGTCCCCCATTATTTTCTGAACTGTTCAAGTTATGGATATCCTGTCAGGTACAAAATATCCTTGACCCTGACATCTTTATAAGTTTTGCTTCGAAAAAAATTACTGAAGTTCTTCCAGCAGATTTAAGGCTTCGCCAAGAGTTGTGATCTTCAGCACTTCGCTCTCGTCAAGTTCAAGATCAAAGGTATCCTCAAGCTCACCTAAAAAGGACATAAAATCCAGAGAACTGAAACCCAGATCCTCGCGGAATCTCATTTCATTATTCATTTCTTCCGATGCTACCTTGCTATACTGTGCTACGATATTTTTAAATTCCATTTCCTGATTCATTGCATTTCCTCCTGATATTGATTTAGTTAAACCAGTTCCATAATTTCGCCGATGCTCATATCCGGCTCTGCGATTCCCTTGAAAAGAATACGCATCATATAATAATAGAGCAGTTCCATATCATGTTCCTCCAGATGAGCAGTCTGGTAATGATAGGAGAAGTTCATACCTCCATCTTCTGTATGGGATACAGTCAGATACATCTTCTTGGTGGCTGCACCGTTTGCAAACCATTTTGCATGCTGACGGATAGTTCCAAGCATTTCATTCTCTACCTTCACAGTCATTGGCTGGTAAGTCAGATAACAGCTCTCATATCCTGTATGCTCCGGTGTATTGTATCTCTTTCTCATCTCATCCATAATAAATGCCGGATCGTAATTGCTGTGCATGTAGATACGATTCTGCATATTCTGGATCTCATAAGCAGCAGAAAGGAAATCTGTCTCCGGTGCGATCACTGTTCTGCATGGGAACATGATAGTTCTGCTTCCTCCTGAAGTCCATTCATCATGAGTAGAACGTCTGGATATAAAGTTCTGGATAGTGATATCTTCCTGTCCGTTATTTACCTTTGACAGATAGGTACGGATGCCAAGCAGAAGAAGGTTTGTCATAGACAGCTGATGGTTCATACAGAAATCGATCAGATTTTTAGTTGGTCCCGGCTCCAGATAATAATCCTTAACTGCCACAAACAGATCCTTCATCTCAATGTCAGAAGAACGAAGTTTTGGATTTCCATGACGTTTTCTTGCTTCCTCCAGTACGGACGGTCCCTGAATATCAGAATACAGAGGTTCGCCCAGTGCATCCAGCTGATCATCCCAGAATTTCTTATCTTTTGCAAAACGTTTCTCGTTGCCTGCTTTTGCAAGATCTTTTTTCAGTACTGTCTCAAAGTCTGCCAGTTCCTGCGGATAGGCTGTTCCATATTTATAATAGGTATATAACTGAAACAGATCACCGATCATTACTACCAGACCACAGGAATCGATCAGTCTGTGATCCATATGTACAAAGAAACCATTATATCCTTCCGGCAGCTTCAGCATAGTAAACTCGCACATGGGAATGTCATCACCGTCAAAGGTTTCGTATGCCCACTGCTGCATCAGCTCGTCTGCTTTTGCAAGGCTTCCCATTCCTGACAGATCCTTGAATCCGATATCTCTTGGATCCTGTTTTACAAGGTATTGCTGTACATTTCCGTCTTTATCAGGCTTCGTAAAACGGATTCTGGTGCATCCGGAACGTTCTGTCTCCATCTGAATACATTTTTTTAATAATCCAAAATCCAGTTCAGCCTGTACAGACGCCACAACACTGACACCGGATACCTGCTGTGTACCGTAATCCATGATCCAGTTATGGTGCATTTTCTGTGCTGCTGTTAAAGGATAGTAGTTTGTCATACTTTATTTAACCTCCATCACCCGTTTTTTCTCTTTTCCCGGGTACAAAAACATTACATACTTGTTCAGTAGCCCACAGTTATTTTAAAAATAATGTACTGGCAGCTACAACATTACTTTTTTATTACGTGACAAAAAATAGCACAGATTTTTCCCAAATACCAGTACCCTCAGCACTTAATGAACACTTTACATAAAATTGACCGAGACTTATCATGCATTTAACAAAACGCATCTGATAAGTCCCGGTCAGGGATTGTTATCATTCGTAATCGCCTTTGGCGGTTGAAAACAGTCACATTATTTTTCAGAATTACTGCCATCATATTTCTCAAAAAACTCCATCACTGTACGCTGATACAGTTCCGGATCTGCATAGGCACTGCACAGATGCCTTGCTCCCGGTACAATGACCAGCTCCTTTGGTGCTCTGCACAGCATATAGTTCTGGAATGAATTGTTCGGGTATACATAAGTATCCTTCTCTCCATGGAAGAAAAGGACAGGTCTTGTATTCCTTTTCATAGCTTCTGTGGTATCTGCATCTTTCATACGAAATCCTGCCACAAAATGGCACAGACAGTCCATTTCCTTCAAAAGCAAAGGGATATAATGCAGATGGAACCAGTTGTCAGCCATATCCCGCATCTGTCTTTCCATAGACTGAAAACCACAGTCTGCGATCAGTCCCTTCACCTCTGACGGAAGCCTGTATCCGGATGCCATCAGTACAGCGGCTGCTCCCATAGACTGTCCATACAGATAGATTGGAAGCTTTTCTTTATTTCTCTCGGACACATAAATTGCCCAACGCTGCACATCCCATTTTTCCTTTGCTCCAAAGGTAATATATTTTCCTTCACTTTCTCCACAACATCGCTGTTCCATAAACAGAAGATTACATTGATGCTCATGGAGATATTTTGCCATAAATGACAGGGAACCAAATCTGCTGCCCCTGTAACCATGGCTTAAGATAACAAACCGCTTTGCATGCTCTGCCGGCAGATAGAATCCGTGGAGTTTTAATCCATCCACGCTTTGGATATAACAGTCCTGCATCTTCTGAGCCTCGCACCATGCCCTGCTCTCATCATATTCCTTTGCGTATCCGTTTCTGGGATGATTATCCCGTATATGAGATAATTCAAACCATTTCTTTCTTTCCTTTTTCCTTCCCCCTCTTTTGCAGCAGACCACCATGTTAAAAAAGCGCCAGCCAATCTCCATAATTCCCGAGAAAAAAAGCAATACTGCTGCTGACAGCTTACAAATTTTTTTCTTCATCTGAATTTCTCCTGTTCTTTTTTAGATTGATATCCAGAAATATTCATTCCTGCAAGATAAAATTCTATTTTATTATGCTCTTTTTTTCATAAAATAAAAAGAGCCGCCGATTTCTTTCCAGACTTCCCGGATTACGGAATCAGTCAAGCGGATATCCGCAATCTGCTTCGCTACTTGCTTATAACCGAATAACTGCTCCGCAGTTTATCGAGACATTTTTTTCTTGCAGTTAACAATATAAATTCCTGTGCAAACCAGAATCAGTGCTATCAAACTTCCAATATTAAATGCCTGCTTCACCTCTCCAAGCATCAGCGCAGACAAAATCACACTGCACAGGGGATTGACGAATCCAAAGATTGCAACCTTCGAAACATCATTCCATGCAAGCAATACAGACCAGAGTGTATATGCCACTGCTGAGACCATTGCCAGATAAAATATGATTGCCACACCTCCTGCTGTAACATTTCCCAGATGACCGCCCATTCCCACTCCTATCAGAGTCAGAACGATGCCGCCCATCGTAAACTGCGTTCCGCTCAGTACTACCGGCGATACTTTTCTGGAAAAAAGATTAATCAGAACTGTGGAAATTCCATAGGATAACTGAGCAATCAGAATAAATCCCTCTCCTGTCAGCTTAAACCCCATATCCAGGGAATTTCCCATCAGATTGATTACCACAACTCCCGCAAATCCCAGAACACATCCGGCAATTTTTCTGCCTGTCATCCGTTCACTCCGAAAAGCCAGACAGGACAGAAGAATTGCAATAAAGTTTCCAAGTCCGGTAATAATAGCGCCCTTGACTCCTGATGTATGTGCAACACCTATATAAAAGAAGAAATACTGTCCCACTGTCTGCGCCAGACATACCGGAACTGCGTATTTCAAAATTTCCCTGTCAGGAATCATCACTTTCCTTTCTTTAATGGAAGCAAAGATCAACACCAGAATCCCTGCCAGCGTAAAACGAACTCCCGCAAAAACAATCTGGCTCGCGGTATCTGCGGAGTCTACCTGCATCAGACGATAGCCGGTCTTGATCACCGGAATCGCACTTCCCCACAAGATGCAGCAAACACAGGCAAGAAGCGCTACAATACCGGTTTTTGTTAATGTATTTTGTTTTTGTGTCATTTGTAGTTTTCTCTCTTTTCATTTGTATTTCTGTATTTCGCCTTTCCATTGTATCACAGATTTCTGAATAATTGTTAGTGCTTTTTGACACTTTCTTTATTTTTAAAAACACAAAATTTTACGGCATTTTGAGTAAGAAATCAAAAAGCAGAAATGTCTTTCACGAATAAAATCGCTTCAGACATTTCTGCTCTATCTGCTACCCTGTCTGATATACTTCAGACACAGGATAAATATACAATTTGGGGATAACGGTCTGCGTATTCTTTTTCCAGACCGCATCTTTCCAGAAGTTCTTCCACTTTTCTACGAGTTTCGGTACGGCTTATCCCCATATTTCTCAGGCTTTCTCCGATTCCGTCCCCGAGCGTACAACGTGGATCAAAGGATTCCATTGGCATCTGAAATACCATCTGAATATCCCTCTGCTACCTGAAAAAGCCAGTTTCCGCAATTATATTTTTCCAGATAGTTTTTCTTTTTTATAATAGTTATATCAGCAAAGCTAACGTTCCAACAACAATAAGAAGCAGTCCTGTCCCTGATTTCAATGACAGTCTTTCATGGAATACAATATATGAGAATGCAATGGTCACAAGGATACTCAGTTTATCAATCGGAACTACCACACTGGCCGGACCTGTCTGAAGTGCTCTGTAATAACATAGCCAGGAACCGCCTGTTGCAACTCCGGAAAGAATAAGGAACAGCCAGCTTTTTCTGTCAATGTTATTAACCGTATTCTGCTTTCCGGTCACAAATACTACTATCCACGCCATCACCAATACAACAGCAGTCCTGATCGCAGTTCCAAGATTTGAATTAACATCCTGAATTCCAATCTTTCCCAAAATAGAGGTAAGACTGGCAAAAACAGCGGAACCGACTGCATAAAGCAGCCACTTCTTATCTTCTGCCTTCTCCTTTGTTTCCTTTTTCTGTATCATCAGATAAGTACCGATACCGATAAGAATCATTGAAACAAATTTCAGCCACGTTATTTCTTCCCTGAGAAAAATAAAAGCCAGCAGCATCGTTATCACTGTACTCGATTTATCAATTGGTGTTACTTTATTGATATCTCCAATCTGCAGTGCTTTGAAATAGCATAGCCAGGATATCCCCGTTGACAGTCCTGACAAAATCAGAAAGATCAGGACTTTTGCTGAAATATCTCTGATTCCGCTTTGTGCCCCGACCACAAATACCATAAGCCATGAAAAGACTAACACTACACCGGTTCTTAATGCTGTCGCAACATTAGAATCTGTGTTTCTGATTCCGCATTTTGCCAATATGGCTGTCAAGCCTGCAAACAGAGCAGAACCAAATGCAAATAATATCCACATATTATTTTCCCTCCATTACCCAGGCAAATGCTTTCGCAATTCTTATATCCGGTTCTCTAAAATGATTGCCCTGATTCCATTCCAGGTTACAATTGATCCCATGCTCTATGAGCCACCCATATCCCATCCGGATACAGTTTCCAACCTGTGACATCACCGAATTTCTCGTTTTTTCTTCTCTGTCACCAAGACTTAGATAAACTGTCTCACTTTTAATTTCATGTTCCTTCATATACTCAATAAATCCCGGAAACCAGACAGACGGTGAAGCAGCTGCAATGCCGGAAAATACATCTGTCTGATATGCTGCCCATAACGAGAACAGCCCCGCAAGAGAATATCCCCCGATATAATATGTCCTGCTTTTGTCTGTGCATAATGTCAGAATCTGCTCCAGTGTCCTGACAGCACCATCACCAAAGTCTTCATTTCCGAACACTGCCGGTGCTTTCCATGGAGACAACTCATAATTCCAGTCATCAACTTTTGCAGCAATGAGTCTGAAATCTGTTGAAGTCCGTTTCCGGATTTCTTCAACCTCATTCTTAAGAACAGATAATTCATGATCACCAGTCAACTGAATCAAAACAGTATCCGCATCTGGATTTCCATACTCATATATAGTCATATCTATCTGCTTACCTCGTAAAAATTTTTTACTTTCTCAAGTTCCTTGACTTAAATTTTATTTTCAGCAAATTCAGTCAAACAAAAAATCTCTTTATATTGACTCTATTCTTCACTTTCTTTATTTCAAGTCATTCATAATTCCATTTTAAGATGACCACAATTCTGCTTTTCTTGTTTTAAGTCATTCATATTCTCTTCTATACATGACTGTAATTGTACTTTTTTCGTTTCAGGTCATTTTCATCGGTTTCTTAAGATGACCGTAATTATACTTTTTTCGTTTCAGGTCATTTATATTCCTATTTTCAGATGAACATAATAGACGAATTGAAATTTATAGTCATTATTTTTTCTTGTCTTATCACAAAACCAGTGCAATTATGTCTTTTTTTCAGCAGGAGAATATACCGGTCTTTTTTACTTTGTCATAAAATCAAACACGCTCTAACATAATCCGCAGAATTTCTTTGTCTGTTTCTTTCATTCCTTCTTTGCCGATCTGTCCTACACAGCTGATGGTTTCGCCGGCTTCTTCCTTGAGGATTCCAGTGTATGGCGCATAGGACTGACCGTTCATAGCAAGATGATGTGCCAGGAATGCAGCATCAAGACTGGCGGCGATTTTCGCTGCACAGGATATTTTCGCTCCATCACAGATGATTCCCGGAATATTGGCAAGAGTATTCTCTATAGTCTTCTTGATCACTGAAAGTTCGCCACCTCCCATGTAGGTAATCCCCGCACCGGCTGCACAGGATGCGGATACCGCACCGCAAAATGCGGAAAGTTTACCGATATACTGTTTCTGGTATACAGTTAAGAGGTTAGAAAATACCAGTGCACGGTAAAGTACATAGTCCGGAAGTTCCATTTCTCTGGCATACACGATCAGTGGTACGGAACAGGCAATCCCCTGGTTTCCGCTGCCTGAGTTGATGACTACCGGCATATCGCATCCGCCCATTCTGGCTTCGGAAGCTGCGGCTGTGAGGCTGCGCATTTTGGTAAGCATATCATTGGAATAGGTTTCGCGTATTATCCGGCCGATTCCAAGACCGTATTTACCAGTCATTCCTTCATGAGCGATTGCCATATTGCTGCGGATCTGATTTTCTATAATTTCTTTGACATCATCAAGTTCTACAGTATCTGCAAATGTTTTAATATCTTCCAGATTGAGCAGAGTTCTGTCTGCTGCAGCCGGAGTTTCACCGGATTTATGATCTGAATCCAGCAGGACTTCCTGGTTCTTTACAATTTTGGTTACATTTATATGATCGTATTTAATTTCCAGACTTACTGTGTCATCTCCAGCCTGCATTTCTATGATAAAGTGCAGGACTACCGGGGAGTCCAGAAGTTCTACTTTGCATATCTTTTTATCCAGAAGTTCACAACATCTCTTTCTTCCAGATTCATTTACCTTCGAAAGAACTTCCATGTTCAGGGATGGGTCTCCGGCTACTGCACCGAGGACTACACCTGCTTCAATTCCAGTCAATCCGCCGGAGTTTGGAATGATAACACAACGGACATTTTTTATAATGTTTCCACTGCATTTTGCAGTGATATGTTCCGGTTCTTTTCCCAGAACTTCTCGTGCTCTGGCTGCTCCATATGCCAGTGCGATCGGTTCTGTACATCCCATTGCAGGAATCATTTCTTCTTTCAGAATGCCTATGTAATTCTGATATATTCTCTCATCTAACATTGTGCTGATGTCTCCTGTTCATTTTTAATATTTATTCAAGTATGACATAACACTATCAGAATGTCCAGAAAGAATCAGCCCGGTGTATTTTCTGTGCGGTTCAGGTATATATAAAATCCCACATTCAAGATAATTCCCGTTACTGTTGCCACAGGGGCAGCCAGTCCGATCTTGGTAAGATTTGCATCTGGCTGTATACTCATAAAATATGCCAGTGGCAAACGTACCAGAAGTGTCTGGATCAGTCCCTGGATCATTACCCAGACTGTCTTGTTATTTCCATTGAAATAGCCAATCATACTGAACAGGATTGCTGTCACTATGGTTTCTGGTGCAAAGCCTTTCAGATAGTCAAATGCATTACTGATAACTTCTGCATCTGTGGAGAAAATACCAGCCAGCATATCACCTTTGAACATAACCAGTATAAATACCACGCATCCCACAGCAAGCCCTACTCCGATTCCTGTAAACATGGACTGTTTTGCTCGTTTTTTCTTGCCCGCTCCTATGTTCTGAGATACAAAGGATGCCATAGACTGCATCAGAGAACTTGGTACCAGCATGGCGAAGTTAACGATTTTGCAGGCAACCCCGTAGCCGGACGAAGCCTCCAGTCCCAGCCGATTTACGAATGCACAGAGCGCAAGGAAGGAAATCTGTGTCAGACATTCCTGCAATGCAAGAGGAAGTCCGATCTGAAAAAATCTTTTGCACTGTACATTCAGCCTGAAGTCTTTTTTTGTAATCGTAAACGGAAGTTTCATTTTAACAAGCAGGATAAGTGCGAATACCACGCTAAGTGCCTGAGCAGCAACTGTTGCAATAGCAGCTCCGGCTGCATCCATATGAAGTCCCGCTACCAGCACCAGATCTCCGATCACATTTACAATACATGCCACCAGCACAAACAGAAGCGGCGATTTACTGTCACCCAGTCCACGAAAAATTGCAGACAGCAGGTTGTAAGCTACAATAAAGAAAATACCGCCGCCACAGATACGTACATAACTGGATGTAAGACTGACGGCTGATTCCGGCGCCTGCATCAGCACAGAAATCGGATGTGCAAAAGCTACCATTATAACAAACAGCACAGCCGAAATCATTGTAAACACAATTGCACCGCCGCCGATAACAGCTCCTATCTTTTCCGGTCTTCTTTCTCCCAGATAGCGGGCGATCAGAACTGTAATACCCATTGCAAACTGTACAACCACAAAAGTAACCAGGTTTAAGACCTGGCTGCCTGTAGAAACTGCAGAAAGTCCGGCAGTAGAGCCAAACCTTCCCACAACAAGAAGGTCAACTGCACCATATGCTGCCTGCAGGATCAGTGCCCCGAGAATGGGCATCATAAAAGAAACCAGCTTTTTCAGAATATTTCCCTGTGTGAAATCAGATCTATCATTTGTCATAGTGATTCCTCCTCTCACACATGATCTGGTAAAATTTCTCAATTGTCCGGATCATGCAGTCAGCTTCCTCTTCGGATATCTCACTGAGATAGGGAACCAGTTCCCCAAAATAATACTCATTATATTTCTGTGACAGTTTTCTTCCTTCTTCTGTAATGGATATATAAGTGACACGTCCGTCATCCGGGGAAGAAATTTTCCGGAGATATCCCTTTGTTTCCATTTCCTTTACAGTTCTGGTAACACCGGGACGTGGAAGATTCATTACATCACTGATATCCGATATCTTTACCTGGATTCCCTGTTTTTCCAATGCATGAATGTTATCCAGATACTGAATGTAAGACGGGGTAACTCCCTGTGGCAGCGGCGGAAGCAATTCCCGTATCCGCTTCGCCTGATAGCATGCATCCAGCATTCGCTTGATTTTTTCAGTTGTCATATTGTACGCTCCTATATAATTATCTTTGTTAATTACCATTGATAATTATATGCAGATTCTGAAATTTGTCAACCATCAAAATTACTATTGAACCGTAATCTGGAAAGTTCTATAATGAGTTCCGACATCAGAAATCGAGGAAATACAATATTCCCGATGACGGACATTTTTAAGAATACGAGGTGGATATTTATGAATATCAGCATACTGCTCATGGAACAGATCATTCAATTGTTTCTTATGATCTTCATGGGATATTTGATCGTGAAAGTTGGGCTTGTAAAAGATGAAGACAGCAAGGTTTTATCCAAAATCATTCTCTATCTGATCATTCCCTGTGTAATCATCAATGCTTTTCAGGTAGATTACACGATGGATACTGTAACGGGATTGCTGCTTGCTCTGGCTGCATCTGTCATGACCCAGGTTCTTCTCCTGATCATTATCTCCATAGCCGGAAAGCTTTTGCATCTGAATGAAGTGGAAATTGCTTCTGTTTATTATTCTAATTCAGGAAATTTGATCGTACCCATTGTGACCTTTATTCTTGGACAGGACTGGGTTTTATATGGATGTGTTTTTATGAGTGTGCAGCTTATCTTTCTGTGGACACACTGCAAAAAGATTATCAGCCGGGAATCTTCCTACGACTGGAAAAAGATTGTATTAAATATTAACATGATTTCTATTTTTATCGGTGTTGTACTTTTTTTCGCAAAAATCCATTTGCCAGAGATCATCAATAATACTCTTGGCTCAGTGAGCAGCATGATAGGACCGGCCAGTATGATCGTAACCGGTATGCTGTTTGCAGGAATGAATCTGAAACAGATTTTTGCTGACAAAAGAGTATATTTTGTATCATTTCTTCGTCTGATTGCAGTGCCTTTGCTTGCACTTGTAATGATTAAGATCAGCCATCTGGCTATGTTCTCTGCAGACGGAAATAAAATCATGCTTATTGTCTTTCTGGCGATCATCACACCGTCTGCTTCCACAATAACCCAGATGTGCCAGGTATACGGAAATGATTCACGTTATGCCAGTGCCATCAATGTCATGACTACACTGTTCTCGATTATTACAATGCCGCTGATGGTAATGTTATTTGAGGCAGTTATATAAAACAATTACCTGTACATGAAAAAAGAAAGGAAATTACAATGAATATTACCGTTTATCTTGGAGCTTTGGAGGGAAATGATCCGGCACTTGGAGATGCTGTCCGGGAACTTGGTACATGGATTGGAGAAAGCGGAAATTCTCTGATATATGGTGGTTCAAAGTCCGGTCTTATGGGACAGATAGCAGAAAGTGTGCTGAATGCCGGAGGAAAAGTAACAGGCGTGGAACCACAGTTTTTTATAGATTCTGAACTGCAGTATGATGAGATCACAGAACTGATCGTCACAAAAGATATGGCTGAAAGAAAAGCAAAAATGATTGAACTTGGTGATGCATTTATTGCATTTCCGGGAGGCACCGGTACTCTGGAGGAAATCACAGAAGTTATGTCCATGGTTTCCTTAAAACACCTCAATGCCCCCTGTATTCTGTATAATCTGAATGGATATTATAACAGCCTGAAGCAGCTTCTTGACCATATGATCAAGATGGGGCTGTCCTCAGAAAATCGTCAGCAGGGAATTTATTTTGCTGATGATCTGGAAGATATTAAAGCACTTCTGGCTACAGTAACTAAGTAAAATTCAGGTCGTAAACAATTGTCAAACACCCCTGGGGAATATTTACCTATTCATATATTGCATAGTTCATACTACTTTTTTCATGGTTTGAAATCCCCCTGGGAGGCTTGTTCTTTCCCATAATTTTGTTAAAATATAATCAATGCAGAGATCATTAAATATCAGTCAGCGAGATACTTAATGATTCATGTATCCGCACAAAGATTTGTGTCAGACAACAAATAAAGGTGCACAGACCTCCGCGCAATGCGCATCAAAAAACTCATTAAAAAAAGTACTTCGTCCGCAGGAAGTACTTTTTTTAACGAAAAGATAATTATCAATATTATGATAGCATCTTCAGTTCATGTTCTTCATTCATACAGGCAAATCTGGTACCGATAGTTTCAGCCAGTTGTCTGTTATGTGTAATCGTAATCAACGTTTTTCCTGCTTTATGAAAACTCTGCAGAAAATCCACCAGCATATCCTGTGTTTTTTCATCAAGTCCTGCAAGAGGTTCATCCAAAATCAGAACCTCAGGATTCAACGAAAGAATACATGCCAGTGAAACCTTTCTTTTCTCCCCTCCACTCAGATGATAGGGTGGTCTCTCTCTTAGTTTTTCCAATCCAAATAAGTGCAGGCAGTCTTCTGTTCTTTTTTTAATCTCCTCTTCCGAAAGCCCCATCTGAACCGGTCCAAATGCAATCTCCTCTTCCACACTTCCACAGAAAAGCTGGGTATCTGCATTCTGAAACACATATCCCATCTGCTGATGAAACCATTTTGCAAACTGGCTGTTTTTTAACGCTTTTTCATTAATTTCATGTCCCTGATAAAAATATTTTCCTTCCGATGGAAAAATAATTCCATTCAATAGTTTAATCAGTGTTGATTTTCCACATCCGTTAGGTCCCTGGATAACTATAGAATCTCCTCTGTTTATGTGAAGATCCACATATCTCAGTGCAATCTCTTTTTCATATGCAAAACATACATTCTCAAGTCTGATCATAACTGCCCTCTTCTGTCTTTTCCTGTCAATTATCATATCTTTCTGTTCAGATACCAGAACAATACAATACATCCAGCAATAATAAAAGTGCTGAAAATATCCGCTGCACATAACGTGTATTTCTGCTTTTTCTTATACTCTCCTGTAAATCCACGACAGCACATTGCTGTATGCATTTCTTCCGCCATTTCACCAGATTTCAGAAATGAGATTCCCAGCACACCTGACAAAGCTTTTGCTTTCTGAGGATTCTTTCCCACTGACCTTAACCGGACAGACGTAAGAATAGCCGCACACATTTCTCCAAGCACCGAAATATATTTCAAAGTAATATCCAGCGTAAAAATAAATATGGATGGCAGCCGAAAAGTTCTCATACTTCCTGTCAGTTTATTCCAGGATGTCCCTGATGACAAAATACCAACCAAAGTTACAGATACATATACTCTTGAAGTAATATTCATTAAAGTCTGAGGAGTTCCCATAAATACGGATGGGAGAAGGATCAATATAGAAAACAGAACCGCACCTGCTGTTCCTCTCAGGATCTGACGGATAGCTTTTGCCGAAAAAACGCCAGTCTGACTGTCACTGCTGCACACATGATCAGAGTAAACAGATAATTTCCCGAACATGCAGTAAGAACAATATATAGAAGTGTATAAAACAGTTTCAGAGAAGGAGTGGCAGAAAATTTGCCATCCTTCCCTTCATAAAACCGCATTTTTGCAAGCACAGATAAAACTGATTTCGTACTTTTTGTTAAAAATGCTTCTTTATCTTTAGATGGAACATAAGTTTCTCCGGAACACATCCAGTCTGGAAGCATAGTTTCTTCTTTTTTATGATCATTCATCTGTTATGCAGCCTTCTTTTTAAAATCAACTTTCTCTTTCATCATTGAAGAAATAATCTTAAAAATGATCACCAGAAGTGCCACGCCTACAATAGCCGAAAGAATATATCCTGTCCACTCAGGTAACCCGGACATAGAATAATCAGGAAACAAAGTTGACAGTTCAAATCCATTGGTCATTCCTGACGGAGTGTATCCAAGCTGGCTTCCGCCACTTACCAGACCAGCGATTTCATCAGCACCCCATTCACCCCAGGCAGTACCGGTTGCCAGAAGTCCCAGAGGAGTCAGTACAATGAGAACAGCCATCAGTATATACAGTGGTTTAAATGCTGTCTTATCCGGAACAACATCCAATGCTTTTGGTGTAACTTTTTCAACAAAGGTAAGTACCACTACTGTCAGAATAATCTCTGCCAGACCAAATAATGTAATATGTCCGATCATCATTGCAGGTATTGATACACTTAGCGGATACGGACAATAAAGAGCCTGGCCTTCTGCATTTTTGAACAGCAGTGGCTGAATACCAAATTCAACAGCTGCACAAAAGGCCGCAGCATTAATACCTATATATGAACCAATTGCCGCGCTAAGTTTGCGCATACCTGTTTTCTTCAAAAGAAGTTTATACAGGAAAAAGCCCAGATATGGCAATATAAATGCCATATTAAAACAGTTTGCCCCAAATGCAAGGATTCCGCCATCTCCAAAAAGAAGTGCCTGTATCAGCAGAGCAATAGAAACCGATATGCACCCGGCTGCAGGACTTCCTGTCAGTATGGCAATAAGAGTTCCCCCTACTGCATGTCCTGTTGTACCGCCCGGAAGCGGAACATTAAACATCATTCCCAGAAATGAAAAGGCTGCCCCAATACCAAGAAGCGGCATCTTTGATTTCGGTATCTCTGTTTTTATTTTATGAATAGAATATCCCCACACCGGAAGCATGGCTGCTGTCATTACAGCACATGTTGACGGGCTTAAATAATTTTCAGGTATATGCATAAATATACTTCCTTTCCTGTGAAAATATTATTTTTATCTGGCGCGCACCTTACAAACAACTGTATTGTAGCACCACATTAAAGCGTCAACAACCCACCCAAGGGGATATCTATATATTCTTATCCGGCATAGTTTTGCCTGTATTTTTCATACCACTATCGCACTTCCAAAAAAATCACATTCACGAAAGTACCGCATCCACCAGTCTCTGCGTATACTCTTCCTTGGGTTCATTGATGATATCATCGGGAATTCCGCTTTCCACTACTTTTCCCTCATACAGTACCAGAACCCTGTCACAGAACATCTGGACAAGGGCCAGATTATGACAAATAAAGATAAAAGACAGCCCATTCTTCTCTTTCAGGTCTTCCAGAAGCTCCATGATCTGTTTCTGTATGGTTACATCCAGAGCACTGGTTGCCTCATCACAGATCAGAACTTTTGGTTCTACTGCCAGAGCTCTTGCTATCGCAGCCCGCTGACACTGTCCGCCACTTACCTCATGAGGATATCTTTTTGCATATTCCTTCTCAAGGCCGCACTGCTCAAGCAATTCTGCTACTCTTTTCTCCACATCAGCCTTTTTCATTCCACGGTTTCTAAGACTCTCACCAATTCCGTCACCCAGTGTCCTTCTGGGATCAAAAGAACCCACCGGATTCTGAAAAACCATCTGTATATCTCCATATATCTCTTTCAGCTGACTTTGTTTCAGTCTTGTAATATCTTTTCCTTCAAATTTCAGCGTACCCTCTGTGATGTCAGTCAGCCGGGTGATCAGCTTTGCTATGGTACTTTTCCCGCTGCCGGATTCTCCTACGATTCCCAGCGTTTCTCCTCTTTCCAGTGTAAAGCTTACATCATTTACTGCTTTAAAAGGATTTTTTCCTCTCTGGGTAAATGTTTTTGTTAAATGTTCTGCCTCTAAAAGTATGCTCATACTCTGACCTTCCTTTGCAGCTTTGGTACAGCTTCCAGCAATTTCCTGGTATAAGAATCCTGGGGATGATCTAGTACACGGTCTGCTGTGCCATGTTCTATTGTTTTGCCATTTTTCAAAACTAACACAGTATCTGCCATTGCCCGAACTACTCCGATATCATGTGTCACGATCACGATTGCAGTTCCAAACAACTCTCTTAACTTAAGCATTTCCTTTACAACCTGACGCTGTACAGACACATCCAGAGCACTGGTCGGCTCATCTGCAAATAAGATAGGCGGATTCATAAGCATGGCGATTGCAATACCTGCCCTCTGATTCATTCCGCCAGACAGTTCAAATGGATAACTGTCCCACACGCGCTGGCTGTCCTTAAAATTCAGTTTGTCAAACAGATCCATTGCCCTGGTTTTGGCCTCACTTCTTGTTATCTTTGTATGTGCACACATACTTTCGTAAATCTGCTCTCCAATGGTGCGGATCGGGCACAGGGAAGCACCTGCGTCCTGAAAGATCATTCCGATTTTTGCACCTCTGATCTTTCTTTTTTCTTTCTCCGGTATATCCAGGATATTCTGATCCATATATCGGATATCTCCTCTTGTCACAAGACCATCCGATCCCAGAAGTCCCATTGCAGCTTTGATCAGAGTGCTTTTTCCACTGCCTGATTCCCCCACAAGACCAAGTATTTCTCCATGTTCAAGGGAAAAACTCACATCATGAACCACCGCTTTTCCGCCAAATGATATCTCTACGGAATCGTAGGTCAGTATTTTTCTATCCATCTGTAAACCATCCTTGTTAATCCTTACCAAATCAGGGGCAAAATAGTTACTGTTCACTCCCACTCCGTTCTCAGTAACGTAGCCAAAATTCATTCCAGATTGCCTGCGGCAATGGAATTTTGGCTTGTATGTCTCGGGATTTTGGCATATTCATGCCAAAACACCTCGCGGAATAGTGATATGTGAGCAGTAACGCAAAATACCTTTTACCCCTGAAATATCATCGTTCAAGTTTAGTTAATATCCAGATCTGCTGTCAGTTCATAATAATCACATGGATGTGCAGTCAGTCCTGTTACATTAGACTGCATGATCATACTCATTCTCAGGTGAGAACAGAATACATAGGCATTATCATCCAGGATTGTCTGCTGCATCTGGATTGCCAGATCTGAACGCTTATCTGCATCAAATTCTTGCTTCATCTGTTTTTCCAGATCTTCCAGTTTATCACTGTGATAATGTCCGTTATTGCTTGCAGATTCATCCAGTGTACAGGAAGTGAAGAAATACTCCGGATCTCCTGTAGGTGCAGTTACCATGGCACTTGCATATACATCCCATAATGTAGGATCTTTACGGATAGTATTATTATCAGAGGTACAATTCACCTGAACATCCATACCGATTTCTTTTAAGGTCGCCTGTGCAGACTCTGCAAGAAGCGGAAGCTCCTGACGGCTTGGATAAGTAAGCCAGCGGATTTCCAGTTTCTGTCCGTCTTTTTCACGGATACCGTCACCATCAGAATCCACCCATCCAGCTTTCTCCAGAACCTTTTTCGCCCCATCAGGATCATAGCTCTCTGTTGTCAGATTCTGTCCGCCAAAAGAGAAGGTATCCGGGAAAGCGCCGACTGCGGGATATCCATATCCATTCAGAAGCGCAGACACAAAGCTGTCCTTATCAATACCCATGGCAATTGCTTTACGCACTGCCGGGTCAGATGTTACAGGACTTTCAAAGTTCATCCACGCATAGAATGCACGGCTTGTAGCTGTACTGGTAAATGTAAAGTCATCATTTTCAAATAAGGGATAGCTTGCATATGCCATACCATAGGCAGCATTAATTTCCCCTGCCTGAAGAGCCATTGCCAGTGTATCACCGTCAGAGATTGTGTGGACAGTGATCTCATCCACATTTACATCTCCATTCCAGTAGTTTTCGTTTTTTACAAGATTAACATGATCATCTGTCACCAGTTCAGTTGCCACATAAGGACCTGTACCGATCACAATACCATTATCACTGACACCTGCCTGCATATCAATAATGCATCCGTAAGGATCACTGAGATAATTGATCAGTGCAGGCTTCGGTTCTGTAGTCTTTATGGTAACAGTATTTCCGTCAGCCTCGATAGTATCAATGCAGAGATCTCCTGCTGCACGCTCATGATTGGCAACCAGAGCCTCCAGGCTTTCCTTTACTGCCTCTCCGTCACAGGCACGTCCATTGGAGAACACAACTCCGTCATTCAGTGTGATCTTCCAGGTCAGCTCGTCAATATTTTCATACTTTTTTGCGATCCATGGCTCTATCTCCATGGTATCGGAATAACGGAAAAGAGTTTCCCCTACTCCATAACGGATACACGCCCATCCTGCATATGTATTTTGTGGATTAATATCTGCCTCTTCATTTTCCGCATTAAAGGTGGTATCACCAAATACAAATGTCTTTTTGTCTGCTGCCAGTGTTGGCATAGCTGTCGCTCCTACCGCCAGTCCCAAGGCAATTGCCATTGCCAGAAATTTCTTTGCTCTCATTTTCTTTCCTCCTTATGTTTTCGATATTACTTATCATAAACGGCTGTTCTTCGGATCCAGATAGTCACGAACTGTATCACCTAACAGATTGAAAATTGCCACAGATATAAAAATTGCAATTCCAGGTGATAATACTACCCATGGATATGTCTGGATCATACTTCGTCCGCTGCTCATCATACTTCCCCACTCAGCCATGGGAATCTGTGCTCCCAGTCCAAGAAATGACAGGCCCGCAAGCTCCATCATCATAGTACCAATGTCAAGCATGGCTGTTACCAGAACAGGTCCCAGCATATTGGGAAGAATATGCCTGAGCATAATCTGACCTGAGCTGTCACCTGCAAGTATGGCAGCATGAATATAGGGTTCCTCTTTTAATGCCAGAGTCTGCCCTCTGGCAATACGTGAATATTTCGGCCAACTTACTACTGCCAGTGCTATAACAGCATTCTGAATGCCTCCCCCAAGAATAGCCGCGATCGCCATGGCAAATACAAGCCCAGGGAAAGCAAGACATACATCTGAAATCCTCATCATAACAGCATCTGCAGCTCCGCCAAAATATCCGCAGCATACACCCACAGCTGTTCCCAGCACAGCGATCACAGCAACCAGGATAAAGGTAGAGAAAATACTGGCTCTTGCACCACTTATCACTCTGGACAGCATATCTCTCCCATATGTATCTGTTCCCATAGGATGCTGAAGACTGGGAGGCTGAAGTGCACTTGCCAGATCCTGTGCATAAGGGTCATATGGACAGAGATGCTCTGAAAAAATTGCAAGTATTACAAGCCCTATTGCAAGAATAAGAAAAAAGATCAGCTTTTGTTTTATATGGTTTTTCTTAATCTTCTGTACACGCACTGTCACATTTTTATTCTGCTTTTCACTCATTGTTTCACACCTCCCAGACGGATTCTCGGATCCAGGAACCGGTATGACAGATCTGTAAGCAGATTTACTACAACATAGATGATCGCCATCCACATAACATAGGCCTGAATAATAGGATAATCACGCATGGAGATGGCATCTACTGCCATCTTTCCAACTCCATCCCACATAAAGATTGATTCTACGATTGCAGTTCCTCCCAGCAGATTTCCCACTGACAGCATCAGCAAGGTAATGATGGTTACCAGCGAAGCCTTCATAATACTTTTCCAAAGAGTGACAGAAAACTTTACTCCTCTTGCTTTCGCTCCTGCCACATAGTCTTTGCTTAATTCATCCAGCACAGTTGCACGGACCTGGCGGAGATACTTGGCAGACATGGCAATTGCCAGAGTGATTGCCGGCATTGCCACACTCTTTAAACTTACATCTTTGGATATAACCGGAAAAATCCTCAGCCTGATTGCAAGAAAATACATCAACAGCAATGATACAAAAAAATTAGGAAGACTGTTTCCTATAAAGCTGCATAAACGGATCAGATAATCCGTGATCGTATTCTGTTTTACTGCTGACAGAATCCCCAGAGGGATTGATATGATGATGGTCAGCAAAATAGATGTCACTGTAAGAAGCAGCGTTGCCGGAAGCTTCGATATGAACGTATCAAAAACCGGAAGACTGGATACATAGCTGTTTCCCATATCTCCATGAAGCAGTTTCCAAAGCCACACAAAATACTGGGTCAGAAATGGTTTGTCCAGTCCCAGCTGTTCTCTGGCTGCATTTAACTTATCTTCTGACAGGATCTGTCCTGTATTTTCCATTTTTTGTGTTACTACATCACTTCCCGCAATCCGCATCATGCCATAAGAGAGAAAAGTAATCGCAAACAAAATGGGAATCAGCTGAAGCAGTCGTCTGAATGCATATTTTCTCATTTGATTATCTCCATTTTATAATTTTTGAAAATTGTACTCCTAATTTGCCATCATTCAGTTTAACAAAAGCAAAAATAGCCCACAACCCACCCTGGGGGTTATAAGCTATTCTTAATTTGAATATCTATCTTTGTTTTTGGAATACCTATGATCATTTAATGCTTCGGCAATCTATTCTTTAAAAATCCCACAAGTTCAGCCACACTCTCGTCCATCTCTTCTCCTTTGTGGAGTATAAAGCCAAAAATCACTTTACTGTCTCCAAGATCCAGAGGGATTCCCGGTGTAGTGCCTTCTTTGTTTTCTGACAGGTAACTTCCGCTTATATTTGCCACCTTACTGTTCTTCAGCATTTTTTCCATAATATAATCACTGTTGGTCAGCACGGAAATGTCAATATCCTTCCATTGGAATGCATCTTCTTTTACAGCACCGATGTCAAAAAATTCATCCTGATAATTCTGTATAAAACGGATTCCCTCCAGGTCTTCCAGTTCTGCCCTCTCTTTGCCGGAATTGTAAAGCTCTGTCAGCCCTCCCGGATACAGCATTACATCTGTTTCATAGATAGGTTCGAAATGCATTTTGTTTTTTGACAGTTCATACAAAAAATTTTCCTTCTGCTGACTGAGGATATATACAAAACCAATGTCATCCATATAATCCCTGACTCTTTCCATTACGCTTTGTACGCCTGCTGTTGTTACCTGGAAATGGTACTTTTTTTCATAGGTTTCATTATAAAAGTCTACAAACTGATTGGCAAACCAGGAACTGGGGTTTAAAGATATCCGGATCCATTTTGTCATTCCGCTGGAAGCCATATTTTCCAGAACATTTACTTCATTTATAATTTTCGACGCATATTCATAAATCTTGTGCCCCTGTACTGTCAGTCTGATTCCTCTTGGAAGCCGTTCAAAAAGCTGCATTCCCAGCGTATCTTCCAGTCCCTTGATCACCTTGCTGACGCTGGGCTGTGTAGAATACAGATTTTTCGCAGCATCACTGAATGAACCTGTCTGCGCACATACTACGAAATACTGTAATTGTTTTAAATCCATAAAGATTTTATCTCTCTTTCTGTTTTTATTATCTGAAATTCAGCCTGCAAGATTCAGCATTTTTAATAAGAACAGCCAGCTCAGGCCATAATAGGTAATTACTGCAACAAGGTCATTCACTGTTGTGATCAGCGGACCTGATGCTACTGCCGGGTCAATATTGATCTTCTTAAAGAACAATGGAATACAGGTGCCTACTGCACTGGAGATCAACATAGCCAGCAACAGTGCCACACCGATACATCCGGATACTGCATAGGAAAACAAAAGTGTTTTTCCTTTAAACAGATAAATATACAATCCAATCAGTGCAAAAGACAGAATTCCAAGAAGTCCGCCATTACACAGACCAATTCTCATTTCCTTCCACACAAGTTCCAGTTTCTGCTTACCTGTCAGAGATTCATCCATCAGCACACGAATCGTCACAGCCAGAGACTGGGTACCCACATTACCTGCCATATCAAGGATCAAAGACTGGAAGCACATAATGATCGGAAGTGCAGTCACCACCTTCTCAAAAATTCCTACCACTGAGGAAACTACCATGCCAAGTCCCAGAAGAATGATCAGCCAGGGCAGACGTTTCTTCATACTTTCTTTCAGTGGCTCCTTTAAATCCTCTTCCGCTGTCAGACCGGCCAGCTTCGCATAATCATCACCCATCTCATCATCAACCAGGTCAATGATACTGGCAGATGTGATGACACCCAGAAGCTGATTGTCATTGTCAAGAACCGGAATAGAATCCTCAGAATAATCTTTCAGTTCTTCGATACATTCATCAATATTCTCTTCCGCATATACATATGGATAGGAAGTCACCACCAGATTCTCAAGCAGATCATCCCGTCTGGCAATGATCAGTTCTTTCAGATTAATGGCCCCATAAAATTTCTGCTGCTCTGTCACTACAAAAATAGTGGAGATATTGTCATTTTTTGCAGCCTGTTCGATCAGACTGCTCATTGCCTGCTTAACTGTCAGTTTATCTGTGATCACAATATAATTTGTTGTCATGCGGCTTCCGATCTCATCCTCATCAAAGGATGCGATCATCTCCACATCACGTCGAACCTCCGGTTCAAGCAGATCGATCAGTATTTTTTTCTTTGTTTTTTCAACTTTATTTAATACATCTGCAAGAGCATCTGTCTCCATTCTGGATAAAATGGCTGCTGCTTTTTTCACATCCATTTCATTCAGATACTCTGCTACATTCTCCTCATCTGTATATTCAAAAATATCAGAGAGCATATCTGTATCCAGGATACGGTACAGCTTGCACCGCTCCTGTACAGTCAGTTTCGGCATTACATCTGCCAGGTCATTCTCATGATAATCCTGCAGCCTTCCTCCCATAACGGCCGGAGAGGTGTTGCTGCGGATGATCTTCAGAATTTCTTTGGAATAATCCTGTACTCTTTTCTCCATTCTTTCATCCTCCGTTTTTTTTGCATAAAAGCACACCAAAAGAAAGCAGTCTGTTATTTATTACATTTTACTGCCATTTCTTCCATGCTTTTTCCAGCACAATAAACTGCAGGGTATCAAACCATAACCTGCTATTCATCCGCTGTCCGTAACTGTCCGGCATCTTTGCCGGATCATTACTGCTCAATATGTAATTGCATGATTCGGGGGAATTTCATAAATACAGGATAAGAAATGAAAAAGACATCCGATCTTCCACATACAGAAACTGTCAGATCACAGACAGTAAAAAACTTCTATTCTATATGCATACATGGAAAATCCTGAAAATATATGACTACAGCAGAACAAAAACGGCTGCTATACTCATATACTCTTTTTAATTCAGATCCTGTGCTACTACTTCGCCCATGAGAATCGCAATTATCCATTCTGTTCCACCTGCCTTTTCTTTAAAATTTACGATTTCGGATATCAGACCCTGTTTTCGGGAATCTGATTTCTAACAGCAAATTTTATGCTGTTCCCTATTTTGAAACAGCATTTTTAAAATTATTTTCAATTTGCACAGTTATTGTAACCGCCCAGTAGAGAAAAAGCAACCCTGTTTTCTCATTTTTTACATTAATTTTTGTTAATGTTAACGATAAGTTTGCTTCTTTTATTCCTAAATGATAGAATATAATCAGAAATTTACAAATAATAAGATTATTGCCATAAACATGCAAGACTATAATTGATATTCACAGGAGAAAAAATATGTCATTTATCAGTGTATTTGATGTTATGGGGCCGAACATGATCGGTCCTTCAAGTTCACATACCGCAGGTGCGGCGCGTATTTCCTATCTTGCCCAGAAAATGATCGAAGGCCCGTTAAAGAGAGCCGACTTCATCCTGTACGGCTCTTTTGCAAAAACTTACCATGGTCACGGTACTGACCGAGCTCTGCTGGGTGGTATTATGGGATTCTCTACTGATGATATGCGCATCCGAAATTCTTTTGATATTGCTCATGAAAAAGGTCTGAAATTCTCTTTCACTCCAAATGAGCAGGAAACAGATATTCATCCGAACACCGTAGATATCTGCATGGAAAATGAAAAAGGCCAGAAAATGACCGTACGCGGCGAATCCCTTGGAGGAGGCAAGGTCCGTATTGTAGATATCAATCACGTACAGGTAGACTTTACAGGCGAGTACAGTGCAGTGATCGTGATTCATCAGGACACTCCCGGCGTTGTGGCCTATATTACCAAATGCCTGAGTGACCGCAATATCAATATTGCATTTATGCGTCTGTTCCGTGAAAGCAAGGGAGAGATTGCTTATACAATCGTAGAATCTGACGGCAAACTTCCTGAGAATATCGTTCCTGCGATTCGCGAGAACCCAAATATTCATGAAGTTATGATCGTACAGATGTAAAGAAAGAAGGATTTTTATCATGGATTTTAAAAATGCAAATGAACTCTTAGCACTCTGTGAAGAAAAAAATCTTCCTATCTCAGAGATTATGCGTATCCGTGAGATTGAGCTTGGCGAAACAGCCTCTGAGATTGTAAATAAAAAAATGACACGAGTACTGGGAATTATGAAAGATGCTGCTTTCTCACCAATCAGACAGCCGGTAAAATCTATGGGTGGTCTGATCGGCGGCGAAGCCAGAAAGCTGAGTCTCCACGCTCAGGAGAAAAAAGGTCTCTGCGGAAATCTGCTTCAGAAGGCAATTACTTATGCTATGGCTACACTGGAAACGAATGCCTCCATGGGGCTGATCGTGGCCTCTCCTACTGCCGGTTCTGCCGGAATCGTACCGGGGCTGATGCTGGCAATGCAGGAACATTATCAATTCTCTGATGAAGAGATTATACGGGCATTATTTAACGCAAGTGCCATTGGTTATCTGGCAATGCGAAATGCAACTGTTGCAGGTGCGGTAGGCGGATGCCAGGCCGAGGTAGGGGTTGCATCTGCAATGGCTGCATCTGCTGCTGTAGAGCTGATGGGAGGTTCACCGAAAGAATGTACTTTTGCTGCATCTACTGTTCTTATGAACATGCTTGGTCTGGTATGCGATCCGGTCGGCGGTCTGGTAGAATATCCATGTCAGAACAGAAATGCTGCAGGTGTGGCAAACGCTATAATTGCCGCAGAAATGGCTCTCGCAGGAATCCCGCAGTTGATTCCTCTGGACGAAATGATCCAGACGATGTTTACCGTGGGTAAAAAGCTTCCTGCAGAACTGCGTGAAACTGCTATGGGAGGATGCGCTACTACGCCATCTGCATGTAAAGCATGCCATATATGCAATTAACAGGCTGACAAATAAAAAAACTGTCTCTGTAATGCACCTATTTTCTACGTATAATGTGCATATACAGGACAGTTTTTTATTATTTTTCCAGCTTTGCCAGCACTTTTGATGTAAAATGTGTATCGAAAAACTGAACAAAAGGTCCGAATCCAAATGCACTGACCAGTGTTCCCAGTCCGACGATTCCCCCTGCAAGCCAACACACCAGTGCACTGATCGCATCATTAGATACTCTGCACCAGAAATACGGAATTTTCGGCCATTTCTCTGTCATGATCAGAGAAATACTGTCATATGGTGCAACTCCCTGTTTCGGAAGCTGGTACATGGAAATTCCAAGGCTTGTTATGATAACTCCAATAAATACGGTAACCACCTGCATTGCCATCTGATCCGGTGCATCGATCACAGATGTGATCAGGTTATAGAAAAATGTAACAAAATATCCAAGGAATAACGCATTTATGATCGTTCCCAATCCGATAAGCTTTCTTCCCCAGATAATTTCTATTACAAAAAATCCCAGATTCAGAAGAATTAAAAAACGGGCATATTCAATTCCCACACATTCTGCCAGTGCCATTACCATTCCGCTGAAAGGGTCATTTCCAAGTCCGGAAAGTTTAAATATCGCAATTCCCAAACCAAGGATTATATTTCCAATCAACATTACGACCACATACTTCCAGTTTATTTTTCTGATCCATTCACTCATCTTTTTTTCCTCCGTAAAATTAACTCTTTCTATCATATCAGACAGTAAAATACTTTACAATATTCTTTCTGTAAATTGTTTTCCACTATTTTATTGTGATTTTGGCATATTCATGCCAAAACACTTCGCGGGATAGTGGTGTGTGAACAGTTACAAAACTACTTGATTTACTCCGTGAATGTGACTATAATGAGAAAAACGTATATAGGTGTATATACACCCTTCTATACATAATAAAAACAGGAGAAAGTAATCTATGGAAAAGTTTAAAGCATTTCTCAGACGCAAAGACATCGAGATTTCCATAAAACGTTATGGAATCGATGCCCTTGGTGCCATGGCGCAGGGTCTTTTCTGCTCCCTGCTGATTGGTACGATCATCAACACACTTGGAACACAGTTTCATATTTCATTTCTGACCACTGCTGTGGCAACTGTAAACGACACTCAGTATACCGTAGGCTCTCTGGCATCTGCAATGAGTGGTCCTGCCATGGCTGTTGCCATCGGCTATGCGCTACATTGTCCGCCGTTGGTGTTGTTTTCACTGATCACTGTTGGCTTTGCATCTAACGCATTAGGCGGTGCAGGCGGACCGCTGGCTGTATTATTTGTAGCCATCTTCGCTTCCGAAATCGGAAAAGCAGTATCTAAGGAAACCAAAATTGATATTCTGGTCACTCCACTTGTCACGATCGGTGTAGGTGTTGCCCTGTCCGCGTGGTGGGCTCCGGCACTTGGAAGTGCAGCAATGAAAGTGGGAAATATTATTATGTGGGCAACCAACCTGCAGCCGTTCCTGATGGGAATCCTTGTTTCTGTATTTGTGGGTATTGCACTGACACTTCCTATCTCATCTGCCGCAATCTGTGCTGCGCTTGGCCTTACCGGACTTGCCGGAGGAGCTGCTGTTGCAGGATGCTGTGCACAGATGGTAGGTTTTGCAGTAATGTCCTTCCGCGAAAATAAATGGGGTGGTCTTGTTTCTCAGGGAATCGGAACATCCATGCTCCAGATGGGAAATATCGTAAAAAATCCACGCATCTGGATTGCACCGATCCTTACTTCAGCCATCACCGGACCTCTTGCAACCTGTCTGTTCAAACTTCAGATGAACGGTACTCCGGTTTCTTCCGGTATGGGTACCTGTGGTTTCGTAGGACAGATTGGTGTCTACACCGGATGGATGAATGATATTGCCGCAGGAACAAAAACAGCTGTCACAGGCTGGGACTGGGCCGGACTTTTGCTGATTTCCTTTATCCTGCCTGCAATCCTGTGTCCGCTCATCAACATGTTTATCCGTAAGCTTGGATGGGTGAAAGACGGGGATATGACACTTTCATAAGCAAAAACAGCTGCGTTACCTGTCAATTGAAACTGTTACTTGATAAAAATTTCAGCTAACAGTTTCAATGGTAACACAGCTGCTTTTTATTTTTCCACTTCCGTATATTGATTTCCCTGAGGATCACTCAAATTGTCATCCACATAAATTTTTCATCCCTTTGGAAATCGCCTTTCAGCGATAAGATTTTTATATTCGTACTTCTTCATCCATTTTAAGCAATGCACTCTTAGCCAGCTGATCTGCCTCTTCATTGTAGTGATTGCCCGTATGAGCTGCTATTTTACAAAAAGAAATCTGTACTTTCTTTCCTGCTTCCTGCATATGAGCAGCATATTTGCTGGTCAGAGGTGTTTTGGCTCTCCACACACCTGTTACCCACTTCTCTACACCTTCGTAATCATAGCGGATTTCCACAGCTGGATATTTGTTTTCTATGGCCCATTTTACTGCAGTCATGGAACCAAGCATCTCTCCTGCCACATTTCGGATCGCGACTCCTGCAGAATCACTGCCGCTGCCGGATTTACGGATTTCCTGTCCATCCGGTGTAAGGATCACACAACCAAAGGCATATCTGCCAATACTTTTCTCGAAACTTCCATCTACATAAGCAATGACCATATTTTCAGGTACTTCCACGATTCCTGCCGCCTCTTTTGCTTTATCACCGGATACATTTCCTGTTGTCTCCATGTTCAGAAAAGCCAATGCTTCCTCTTTCTCTGTAAATCCCCGAAACTCAGCTCCTGAATATCCGCTTACTGCCTTCTGGCACTCCGCCCATGTAGCAAAAAGTCCTGTTTTATGTCCCTTGCGTACTGCATACATTTTCTTCTTTGCCATAAAATCCTCCTGAACAATCAATATTTTGACCCACATTACTTTACTATATTTTGATTAATACTATATAATCTTTCTTTCTATCAGGCAAGTTATACAATGGAAATTTCTCAAAAAAATAACGTGCAGATACATTTTGAAATCGAGATAAACCTTCAAGCCTGAAGTTATCTGTCGACTTCGATGTCTCTGCACGTTTTTTATAATAACAGATATTTTTAATCAATATCCTACCTGTAGCAATCACATAAAATACTGCATTATTCTTTATCTTATAAAGCTTTATAATACAGTTTCACAATATCCTGCTTTCTGGAGGATCTTGGATTTACTGCAATATTTCCGCTCTTCATAGCATCATCTGCCATGGCATCAATCTTGCTTTCAATCTCCTCATCAGAAATCTCTTCTCCCTTCTTTGCCTGGCGGATGGCTGTGGTCAGGTCTTCCGGGATTCCGATATCTTCGTTTAATTCCCGGATGGCATCCACCAGCATCAGCGGTTCGAATTCATCCTCATATGCCGAGATTGGACTGATATAATTATAAATCTTCAGATATCTGCCATGATCTGCCAGCGCATTATATTCTGCGATCACGGGAAGAAGAACTGCATTTGCCACTCCATGTGCCACATTAAAGAAAGCACTTACCGGATGACTCATGGCATGGACATTTCCAAGTCTTGCAAAGGAAAAAGCGATTCCTGCAAAAAGAGATCCCGTAAGCATTGCCTCTGCTGCCTCCAAATCTGTACGTCTTGCCACAAAACGGCGGATATTTCCACCGATCAACTCCATTGCTTTCTCTGCCATTGCGTCAGAAAAAGGAGATGCTGCTGTGGAAACATAAGCCTCCTCCGCATGGATAAATGCATCGATTCCGCAGGCTGCTGCCACAGATGCCGGAGCAGATGTGAGAAGCTCAGGATCCAGAATCGCATATGCAGGAAGAAGTTCATAACTGAATACCGTCAGCTTATAATCTCTGCTGTGGTCAGTGATAACAGAAAATGCCGTAACCTCTGAACCGGTTCCCGCAGTAGTCGGGATTGCGATCAGCGGAACAATTTTTCCGGGAACCTTATGTGCCCCCTCATATTCTGTAATACTGCCGCCATATTTAGCCGTAACTCCCACTGCTTTTGCGACATCCATAGGAGAACCACCGCCCAGCGCAACGATAAAATCTGCGCCGGAATCCTTATACGCTTCTGTCGCTTTTTCCACTGTGGTGACAGACGGATTGGCTTCTACATCTGTAAAAATATCCACTGCCATTCCGGCGTCTTTCAGATAATCCGCCGCCTTATCCACAACTCCCATTTTCCGGAGAGTTGGTCCTGAGATCAGCATTGCATGAGAACCTCCAAGCTTTTTGGCACATTCCGGAAGCTTCGCCAGAGTACCTGCACCGACTGTAATATTCTGAGGAATAAAAAATTCAAATGGATTCATTAATTTCTGCCTCTTTTCCTGTATTTTTTCAATATTGCAATGTGCAGGGCATCTACCCTGCACAAATTCAAAACTCTGTTACCCAAAATAATTCCTAGTACAGCGTTTCGTAAATAACTATACCAATCGCGTAGGATGCGGATTCGAGTGTGCTGGTATAAAAACGCAGGCGTAGCGGGCTACGCTGAGGCTTTTAGACCTGTGCAATCGGATTCGCAGACAAGTGAGTGGTATAGTTATTTCGAAAACGATGTACTAGCAATAATTGTCATGTCATTTATAGCGTTATGCCATAGAGGAAAGCACCCTGTCAATAGCCGCATCGATTACCACATCAAGCTCTTCATCATCAGCCTCCGGCATAAGACTTGCTGCATCCTCATCAGAAATCAGTTCAATAAGTTTACCAAAATCTTCTTTATATTTACGTTTACAGATCGCATAAAATACAACTCCAAGTAAACTCCAGCTACCTACCATAAGCCATTCCTGAAATACCAGACTTCCACCGGAACCCGGAATACAGTAAACCAGAAGCATCAGCCCTGACATGACTACTGCCATAAAACCTACAAATTTGTAGTGGCCTACTTTGTAAGGTCTTGCCATATCCGGTTCCTTTTTACGAAGGATCAGGAAAGAGACAGAGACCATACAGTATGCAAGGCAGCATCCGAAGTTACCTGCATCACAGATCCAGACCATCATTGTTCTTCCTGCAAAAGGAGCCAGCATAGTCAGGGCACCGATCAGATACAGAGAATTAACCGGAGTTTTGTGCTTCGGATGAAGCTTTGCAAAAAACGGAGGAATCATGTAGGATTCTGCCATAGAGTACATGGCACGGGAACCGCCAAGGAGGAAGGAGTTCCATGATGTAATAATACCACACATTCCACCTACAATGATAACCTTGGCCATAATCTTTGTCCCGAAAGCCTTGGCCATGGCATCTGCTGTTACAAGTCCTGTTCCCTGCTGAGACTCAATAATCTCTGCCGGATTCAGGATATAACCTACTGCAAGAATAACCAATGCGTAAAATACAACAGCCAGCACAACAGAGAGGATCATCATTTTACCGATTTTTTTCAGCGGAACATTAATCTCCTCTGCTGCCTGTGGGATAACATCAAAACCAATAAAGAAAAACGGAGTGATAACTGCAACCTTAATAATACTTTTCATTGCTTCACCGGTACCGTTTCCAACAAACATCTGTCCCTGAAGGTTATCCACACTTCCTGTAACCACAGAAGCCACGATCAGAATAATTCCGGCACCGCCGATAATACAGGTAAGAACAGTCTGCAAAACTGCTGCAGTTTTTGCTCCATTAATGTTGATTATCATAATAAGAAAAGCAATCACAATTGCCACGATCAGCCAGGATGCATAAACATCAAAGCCTGCAACTGTATAGAGATATCCTTTCAGGAACCCTGGCCACAGATAAGTGATGATTGTGGGAAATGCACATGCCTCAAAGCAGGCAACACTTACATATCCAAGAATAATCGCCCAGGTACAGATAAAAGAACCTGTAGAACCCATTGCCCTGTAGCTGAATACGTGCTCACCACCACACTGAGGCATGGCTGCTGTAAGCTCTGCGTAAGTCAGACCTACAAAGAAAATCATGATTCCACCGATTGCAAATGCAATAGCTGCACCAAGCACACCACCGGATTCAATCCAGTTACCGGAAGAAACTACCCAGCCCCAGCCGATCATGGCGCCAAATGCAATTACAAGTATGTCCCATGCACCAAGTACTTTGTCAAATTCTGATGTTTTTTGTTCCATAGGTCAGGCCTCCTTTTTTCCGTATTTTTTTGCGATCAGATCTTCCAGATATTCTGCTGTTCCCTGAATTCCCAGAAAATCACTGTTAATAAGAATATCCCTGTTATGTCTGTCACCGCGGTTACTTCCTGTCAGTGCCAGATGTCTCTTATGATAACGTTTATCCTTCTCATCCAGCAGAAGCTTTGCATCCTTTTCCGAAAGATTATGGCTTTCCATAATGTTATGAATGCGAACATCATTAGGTGCATAAATAAATGCTCTCACCAGCTGGATTCCTTCTGTATCTTTCAGAATAT
This sequence comes from Blautia sp. 1001283B150304_161114_C9, assembly GCF_015668165.1. Lineage (NCBI taxonomy): Bacteria > Bacillati > Bacillota > Clostridia > Lachnospirales > Lachnospiraceae > Blautia > Blautia sp. 1001283B150304_161114_C9. The sequence continues at coordinate 43,262 of NZ_JADPGO010000015.1, forward strand.
AATCTGCAGACCGTCCTATGATCACGCAGGCTTCTTTCTGAGCCAGCTTCCGGATAATCTGCTTCTGTACATGAATGGCGCGGTCTGTCAGATCCGCATATTTGGAAAAGGAACCTCTCACATCACCCTGTGCACCTTTACCTGCGATGGTTCCGCCTTCCTCTACTCTGTCCATAATGTCTGTAGGGATGCCTACCTCTTTGATAATCTCATCCACAAGATCACGATCATAAAACTTAATCCCCAGATCCTGTGCAATCTTCTTACCGATGGCATTGCCCTTGGCTCCATATTCGCAGCCAATCGTAATTACCAGATGTTTCATGCTCTTCCCTCTCACACTCAAATTTTTATCAGATTCTGATATCATAAAAGGGCGCACGAATATAATTCGTGACGCCCTTGTCCTGTTACTGTATCACTCCGTTGCCGGATTTTTATTTTTCCAGAGATTTAATTGTATCTTCGATGATTGCTACAGCTTTGTCGCACTCTTCTTCTGTAACAATAAGCGGTGGGATCATACGGATGATATGCGCTCCGATAGCTGTGATCAGAAGATGTCTGTCAAGACAGCCATGTTTTACATCCACTCCGCCGATAGTATCATCAAATTCCACACCTACCAGAAGTCCCTGATGTCTTACTTCTTTTACATGAGGAAGCTTCTCAAGCTTAGCTGCAAAGTAATCGCCAACCTTCTTTGCATTTCCAGCCAGATCTCTGTCCAGAAGCTCATTCACCTCAGCCAGTGCAGCTGCACAGCTTACCGGATGTCCGCCGAATGTAGTTCCATGGGAACCTGCTGTGAAAGCTTTTGCAACCTCTGCTGTTGCACAGATGGCACCGATTGGCATTCCACCACCCAGAGCCTTTGCCATAGATACAATATCCGGTTTGATACCATAATTCATATAGGACATAACAGCACCTGTTCTGCACCATCCTGTCTGTACCTCATCGATCAGAAGAAGCATATCGTTCTCATCACAGAATTTACGAAGTCCCTGCATGAATTCCATTGTTGCAGGATGTACGCCACCCTCGCCCTGTACAGGCTCAACCATAATGGCAATTGTGTTCTCTGTACATGCATCCTTGAAAGCCTGAAGGTCATTGTACGGTGCATAGGAGAAACCATAAGTCATAGGTCCGAATCCAACCTGGCATCCATTACCCGGCTGACCTGTTGCAGACATGGCACCAAAGGTTCTTCCATGGAATCCCATCTTTGCAGTTACGATATGATAACGGTTTGGACCATACTTTTCAATACCATATTTACGGGCCATTTTGATCATTGCCTCGTTAGCCTCTGTACCAGAGTTCTGATAGAAAATCTTGTCCATTCCGATTGTTTCACAGACCTTCTCAGCAAGCAGCGCCTGCGGGATTGTGTATGGATAGTTGAATGTATGCATAATATCATCTAACTGATCCTTTGCAGCAGCTACAACCTTAGGGTTACAGTTTCCTGCGCTGTTTACTGCAATACCAGCATAAAAATCAAGATATGGGGTTTTATTCTCATCATAAATGTACATGCCCTCTGCTGTCTCTGCAAGGAAATCAAATCTCTCATAAGTCTCGATCATGTACTTGTTTACTTTGTCCTTAATGTCCTGAAAAGTTAATCCTGTGTCTTTTAATTTCATAGCTGTGTCCTCCTGCATCCTTAAGATAATAAAAAAAGCAAAGACAAACTGACCCGTATGGGTAAGCGCCTTTGCTTAACTTTTTCTGTGTATTATTTTGTACATCCTTACAATATCACTGCCCTTATGATTTGTCAACATGTTTTTTTGATCATTTACATTTTTTTACAAAAAGCTCTGTGTTCTCCTTATTATATATCCAATATTCCCTGCATATTCGTGCGATATTATAAAGGTTTCTCAACAATTCATAACAACACAGCCTCTTCATGAAATAGCAGACTGACAAACCATTACATACATTCTTTCTTTTCAGATGTTCATTTCCCGATGTATCTTTTTTATTATTTTGTGCATTATATTGCACATTTTACACTCATACTTCGGATAAAATCACCTGGACCACTTCAGCGACAGAATTCCTGATGCAACTGTATTAATGATAATCCAGAAAGAAACAGGTACAGCAGGCTTTCTCCTTCCCTGTGTTCCGATAGACATGCTCCTGATCCGTTTCAAACTTAAACACCTGATCTCTGTGGATTTCATACTTCTCACCATGACATTCCAGAGTAAGCACACCCTCCATAACAGCCAGATATTCTCTTGTCTTCTCCCCATGACTGCCACTGATATAAACACCACCCGGTTCCACCTCGATCCGATACACCTCTACCAGACGTGTATCCTCATAAGGCAGACAGGTCCATACCCTGTACTGTCCTGCTACCTCCTTGGTGGGAACCAGCTCTGCCGGTGTCACCAGACAACAGTCCACTCTCGGCGGCTGTATCAACTCCTGAAACTCAATCCTCAGACCACTGGTGATCTTCCCCAGCACACCCAAAGAAGGATTGGCAGTCCCCCTCTCAATCTGAGCCAGCATACTCTTACTCACCCCCGTCTGCTCAGACACCTGATCAAGACTCATACTCTTGGATTTCCGAATCCTCTTCAGATTCACCGCCACATTATTCGATAAATAATCCATATGTTTCCTCCTTCCAAACAACTGTACTATTTCTTTTTTATATCAGCAATATAGAAATCTGTCAATTACATTACTGTTCACTCCGTTCTCAGTAACGTAGCCAAAATTCATTCAAGAACATAAATTTTATAGCAATTATCCAAAACCCGGTTGACAATTTCCTCTCTCCAAATGTATAATGTAACCCAAGAAAACATTTGTCCACCTATTCGGACAATGAATATCCCTATATCAGCCAAATGCCATGACAGGGAGGAGTACACAACCCCGGGAAGCACAGAGAGAAAGCGGTCGGTGCGAGCTTTCGTGAACGAATTGTGGAAGTAGCCCCCGAGCAGTGAACCAAACCGCATATCTCGTCTGATCCACAAGACCTGAACGGACATGCCAAGTAGGCTTCAACGTCAGTTCCACGTTACAGGAACACAGTATATCAGTACTGACAAAGTGCAGAGCCAGACTCTGAATACAGGTGGTACCGCGGAAACATTTTCGCCCTGGGCAAACAAGCCCAGGGCGTTTTTTACTATATTTAGATATCAGGGTCAAAAAGTCGTTCGTGCTTGCTTTAATCTGTCACATCAAACCCGCCACCCCACACTCGGCAGAATCAGCGCAGCGCCATTCTGCCCCACCCTGTATTCGCCAATACACAGCTCGGAAATTTATTTGTTTTCGGGTGCATTTGCAGGAGTCGTAGTAACTCTTAGTGCCTGGAAATCTGCGTTGTTCAGAAAAATCTCACTGTCTGAGCCGCATCCGCGGCGAGTTTGAGATTTTTCTGAACGGTTTTAGCAGATTTTCAGACACTTAGAGTTCCTAAACCCCGAAACCGCACCCGAAAACAAATAAATTTCCGAGCGTCCTATACACATACACAAAGGAGGTTTACCCAAATATGAAACAAATATCCGGCAACAAACTCTTAGTCAAAGCCTTAAAAGAAGAAGGCGTAGAATACCTCTTCGGCTACCCCGGAGCCTGTACCATCGACATCAGTGATGAACTCTACAAACAGGACGATGTCAAAATCATCCTCCCCCGTCACGAACAGGCCCTTGTCCACGAAGCCGACGCCTACGCCAGAACCACCGGCAAAGTCGGCGTATGTTTGGTAACCAGCGGTCCCGGAGCAACCAACCTTGTAACAGGACTTGCAACCGCCAACTATGACAGCGTACCTCTTGTATGCTTCACCGGCCAGGTAGCCCGCCACCTCATCGGCAACGATGCATTTCAGGAAGTAGACATCGTAGGAATCACCAGAAGCATCACCAAATACGGCGTTACTGTCCGCAAACGTGAAGACCTGGGACGTATCATCAAAGAAGCCTTCTACATTGCCCGCACCGGCCGTCCGGGACCTGTCCTTATTGACCTTCCAAAGGACGTAATGGCAGAACTTGGCAGCGCTGAATATCCTAAAAATGTAAACATCCGCGGATACAAACCAAACACAGATGTCCACATCGGCCAGCTCAAACGTGCCATCAAACTTTTAAATAAAGCAAAACGTCCCTTATTCCTGGCAGGCGGCGGTGTAATAATCTCCCGTGCCCATGAAATTTTCCGGGAAGTAGTGGAAAAGACAAAAGTACCGGTTGTCACAACCGTAATGGGCAAAGGTTCCATTCCTACTGACCATCCGCTTTATATCGGAAACCTCGGCATGCATGGTGCCTATGCAGCAAACATGGCAGTCAGCAACTGCGATGTGCTGTTCTCCATCGGAACCAGATTCAATGACAGAATCACCGGAAAACTTCATGAATTTGCACCACATGCCCAGATTATCCACATTGATATTGATACAGCATCCATTTCCCGAAACATTCAGGTGGATATCCCCATTGTTGCTGATGCAAAAGAGGCTATCACCAAAATGAACGAATACGTCCAGGAATGTTCAACGGACAAGTGGCTTAACCTGATCAAAAACTGGAAAGAAGAGCATCCGCTTAAAATGCGTCCAAATGATCTTTTAAGTCCGATGGATATCCTGAAAGAGATCAACGAACAGTTTGAGAACAGTATTATCGTAACAGATGTAGGACAACATCAGATGCTTGTCTCCCAGTATGCGGAAATCACAGAGGGCAAACAGATGATCATGTCCGGTGGTCTGGGAACAATGGGCTATGGTCTTCCAGGCGGCATCGGAGCCAAAATCGGAAATCCCGACAGACCTGTCATCGTTATCTCCGGTGACGGCGGTGTGCAGATGAACATTCAGGAGCTTGCAACTGCAGTTCTGGAAGAACTTCCTGTTATCCTGTGCATCTTTAACAATGAATACCTTGGAATGGTACGCCAGTGGCAGAAACTCTTCTACGGCAAACGCTATGCTATGACCAATCTGCGCGCAGGAGCACTTTCCCGCCGCACTGAAGGCATGGAATATCCACAGTACACACCGGATTTCATCAGACTTGCAGAGAGCTACAGGGCAAAAGGAATCCGTGTCACAAAGAAAGAGGAAATTGCAGCAGCCTTCGAGGAAGCAAAAAAGAACACAAAGGCACCTACAGTAATTGAATTTATCATTGACCCTGAGGAAATGGTTTATCCTATGATCAAACCAGGCGGAACTCTAGAAGATATGATTATGGACTGTTGATCAGGAGGAAAATTATTATGGATAAAGGAATGAAAAAAAGATGGATTTCTCTCTATGTTGAGAACCAGGTAGGTGTTCTGTCCAAAATCTCCGGACTTTTCTCCGGAAAAAGCTACAATCTGGACAGTCTTACTGTAGGAACTACCGAGGACCCCACAGTATCTCGAATGACTATCGCAACTGTCAGTGATGATGAAACTTTTGAGCAGATCAAAAAACAGTTGAACCGTATGATCGAGGTTATTAAGGTTATTGATTTCACAGACGTATTTGTCCGCATGAAAGAGATTCTGTATATTAAGGTTTTTAACTGTTCCAAAGAAGATAAGGTTGAACTGTTTCAGATTGCCGAAACCTTCAAGGCAAAGGTCATTGACTATGGCAAAGACAGCCTGCTCCTGGAATTTGTCCAGACAGCAACCAAGAATGACGCAGTAGTGAAACTGATCAAGGAAGAATTTCACAGAATTGAAGTGGTACGTGGAGGAAGTGTAGGAATCGAATCTATCAGTATGATGGAACGATAAAACTTTTTCTGAAATTTTTATAAAGGGAGGATTGTCGCATTATTCTTAATGCTCAGTCCTCCCTTTACTTACGGTTCTTCTGTCTTTTCGTTTTTCATCTGTGCTTTCGCTTTTCGCCCAATCCGTGTATTGCTGTTCATAATACTGGCACGGGTGATCTTATCATTTCCAAATTTCATCCGGATCTCATCCATAGCTGCATCCAGCTTTCTGCGGCGTTCTTTATTTTCTGTATCTTCAAACAGAGACATCTGTTCATAAGTGCCATCTGTAAGGCCTGTCAGTGCCACACCAATCAGACGTAGCGGCTGTCCTTTCCAGAATTCTTTAAAAAGTCTTGTAGCATTTATATAAATTTCATCTGTAAGATCTGTAGCATTTTCCAGCTTTGTCTGGTGTGAACGGTTTCTGAAATCCAAAGTACGGAAAGTCACGGAAATACAGTTGCATTTCTTATCTTTTCTGCGCATTCTGGTTGCCAGAACATCACACTGCTCCAAAAGTATGGGAAACACCTGCTCTATGGAAGTAATATCATCGTTAAAAGTAGTTTCCACGCTGAAACCTTTTGCCTCATCAGGCACTGCTTTTACAGGGGAATCATCAATACCTCTGGCATATTGCCATAGCTGATGTCCCGTTTTTTCCCCAAGCCAGTACTGCACATTGGATGCTCTTTCTCTTGCCAGATCACCGATGGTACGGATTCCCTGATTCAGAAGCTTCTGCTCGGAAGCTTTTCCCAGAAACAATAGGTTACGGACAGGAAGAGGCCACATTTTCTCCGGAATTTCATCCGGGAACAGAGTGTGTACTCTGTCCGGCTTCTGGAAATCTGATGCCATCTTTGCCAAAAGCTTATTAGTAGAAATTCCCACATTTACTGTAAATCCCAGCTCTCTGTGAATCTTGTCTTTCAGCTCATGAGCAGCAGCTACAGGGTCAGGATAGATCAGAGAAGTACCTGTCATATCCAGAAATACCTCATCAATGGAAAAAGATTCCATCACAGGTGCAAAAGAAGCACAGATTGCTTTAAATGCCCGGGAACATTTATCGTATAATTCAAAATCACTGGGAACGATCACCAGATTGGGACATTTCCGAAGAGCCATGGCTACTGGCTCGCCGGTCTGGATCCCGTATTTTTTTGCAGGGATAGATTTGGCAACCACGATACCTGTCCGTTTCTTTGGATCTCCTCCTACACAGGAAGGAATTTCTCTGAGATCCGGCAGCCCCTGGCTCACCCTTCTGGCTGATTCCCAGGAAAGAAATGCACTGTTGACATCAATATGAAAAATTAATCGTTCCATACTTTTCACTGTTCTTCCTCCAATATATGAATTGCGCTCTTCATATCTGATGATTTCATTTTACCCTGATCTGCTCTCCAAGGTAAGAACCTCGTTTGTCCAAAAAAGTGTCTTTATTTGCATCATCTTGTCTGAGCTGTTACTGTATTTATATTTGTTTGATTTCACTCTGCTATCAGAGTTTTGAACAACAACGCCGCACTTGCCATACGGCAGTGCGGCGTCTGTATTTCGCTGCCGGTCACATTGTTCCCGGTAACTTTTTTTACTTAATTCTGAGGATTCATTTCCTCTCGATATATACTTATCGATTAGTCATAAAGGTTAGGAGCAATTTCTTCGCTGTCCATATTTGTGGAATCATACCAGTATCCAGTTCAGCCTCCAGCCATTCATAAGAGAATTCCGGGAATGTCTGATGTTTGAAATTTTTCCATGTTACTCCTTTCTCATGAAGTAACTGTCTACACATAAGCAAACAGTGCTATCGCTGTCATTGATCAGCAATAAGCCCCCGTGTTTTCATATAGTTCCATTATACCTTCTCATTTTCCCGAAGTCAACATAATTTAACATGTATCAGCCGTTTATTTGTGTTGCTTTTTATTTGATTTTTGTTGTATTTCAGTTGTTTTTATTTTGTTTCCTCATTGACATTTAAATCCTCATCTGTCATACTTGAATATAACGAATGTACCATCAAACAGCAGCTTTGCATCTTCCGTAAGGCTCTTATCATATATAGAAACCGCTCTGGAAAGGAGACAAACAATGTATCTTTCTGACATCCACACACATTCTATCGCCAGCGGTCACGGAACCACCTGTACCATCTCTGACATGGCAAAAGCAGCCAGCAAAAAAGGACTGAAACTCCTTGGGATTTCTGACCACGGCCCGGGAACTCTGGCTTCCGGAACTTCTTCTTATTTCAGAAGCCTTCCTTTTTATCCCAGAAAAAGATTCGGCATAGATATTCTTTACGGAGTTGAACTAAACATCCTGGACAGTGCAGGACATACAGATCTGTCAGATGAACTGCTGAACAACCTGGATTACGCTATCATCAGTATGCATCGGCAGAACTACCGTTCAGGCTCTGTATCTCAGAATACAGAAGCTTACATCAATGCAATGAAACATCCTGCTGTAAAAATACTCGGCCACTGCGACGATACACATTTCCCTGTAGATTATGAAACGCTGGCAAGAGCAGCTTTACGGGAAAATGTTATTTTTGAAATAAACGAAGCTTCCCTCGCACCCGGAGGATATCGGGGAGACACAAGAGCCAATGCAGCCAGAATCCTGTATCTCTGTCAGAAATATCAGCTTCCTGTTATTTTGTCCAGCGACAGCCACGGAAAAGAACATGTTGGAGATTTCACCTATGCCGAAGAATTCGTTCACCAGCTCATGTTTCCGGAAACTCTTATCCTTAACAACCAGCTTCCCAGATTAAAAGTTTTCCTTCAGACACGTTAAAAGAATGTTCCTCAAAGGGACATTCTTTTATTTTATGCATTGTTTTTTGCATTGTGTTATTTTGTTTATTTTCTATAATTTCTTGTCAAAAAAGACAATATTTTAGTATATTTTAATTAACAAAGCTCACTTAACCATTTACATATCTCGTGATAGATCAGTCTTACTGTAGGAACCACCGAGGATCCTACAGTATCCCGAATGACTATCGCAACAGTCAGCGATGATAAAACCTTTGAACAGATCAAAAAACAATTAAACCGCATGATCGAGGTTATCAAGGTAATCGACTTCACAAATGTATTTGTCAGAATGAAAGAAATTCTCTACATCAAGGTTTTCAACTGCTCCAGGGAAGATAAAGCAGAACTGTTTCAGATTGCAGAAACCTTCAAGGCAAAAGTCATTGACTATGGCAAAGACAGTCTGCTTCTGGAATTTGTCCAGACAGCCACCAAGAATGATGCAGTTGTTAAACTGATCAAGGAAGAATTCCACAGAATTGAAGTGGTACGCGGTGGAAGCGTTGGAATTGAATCCATCAGCATGATGGAACGCTAAATCTCATAATCAATATTTTTTACAGGATATAGAAACACCTCTATATCCTGTATTTATTTTCAAACATACTATAAAATATTGCAGTTTTTAATCAAATGTGTTATTGTTTACGGGAGCGTTATTCGAAAGAAAATGCATCTGATTTCCACATCTGACAGTCTGGTGGATAAAGTCATCCACTTCACAGTCTGGTTAAATTTGTGAGGCGACCTGTAAGGCGTCTACACACCGGAAATTTTTCTTTTGTTCTGATGCATATTTTTCATAACGCCTGATCCCCATACTCTAAACTGTCTGAAAAGCAGGGGACGCATTGCGCCGTTTTATCAGACCAAAAGGAGAATTCATATGAACACAACAACAACTACTACAACAGCTGCCGCAAAAAGAAGCAGCACTCTTTACATGGTAGAGCTGGCTATGATGATTGCCATTATTCTGCTCATGTCCTTTACCCCGCTGGGCTACCTTCGTACTCCCGGCTTATCCATCACTCTTCTCACCATCCCGGTAGCTGTAGGAGCTATCATCCTCGGACCGAAAGGTGGTGCTGTATGCGGACTTGCTTTCGGTGCAACCAGCTTCTATATGGCTGTCACAGGAAGTTCAGCTTTCGCTGCCGCACTTTTTAACATTAATCCATTTGGCACTTTTATTGTATGTATCGTGGCACGTGTGCTGGAAGGATGGATCACAGGACTTATTTTCGCAGCATTATATAAATCACCGGCGAAGAAATTTTCCTATTACGTTGCTTCACTGGCATGCCCGTTACTGAATACTTTCTTCTTCATGGGCTTTTTATGTCTCTTCTTCTACAACACAGATTACATTCAAGGTATTGTTTCCAGTCTTGGAGTAAGCAATCCTGTTGTCTTCGTTGCTGCTTTTGTGGGCGTTCAGGGACTGATCGAAGCGGGCTTCTGCTTTGTAGTGGGAAGCATCATTTCCAAGGCACTTTCTGTGGCGCTGAAACGTGCATAATCTTTAAAAGAACAGCCTTTTAATTCTGCTGTTCCGGAAGGTTCACTAAAAATCCCTGACTACATTGTCACTGTAGTCAGGTTTTTTTTTATCAAAAGGAGATTTTTATGTCATTACTAAAAGAGATTTCTATTACAGAGCTTTCAAATTTACGCATCGGCCATACTTCTGACCATGATGCGAAGACCGGTGTAACTGTTCTTTATTTTCCAAATGGAGCAAAAGCAGGCTGCGATATAAGCGGAGGCGGTCCTGCTTCCAGAGAAACTCCTCTCACCTCTCCTGTCACTGCCGACAATCCCATCAATGCTATTGTCTTGTCCGGAGGTTCTGCCTATGGACTGGCTGCTGCTGACGGTGTGATGAACTATCTGGAATCACAAAATATCGGTTATAACACCGGTGCAGCCCTGGTTCCTCTTGTATGCCAGTCCTGTATCTATGACCTCTCTTACGGAGATCCTAAAATACGTCCAACTGCAAAAATGGGCGAAGAAGCCTGCCGTCAGGCATTTGCAGGAACAGATACCAGAACCGGAAATATCGGTGCAGGTACCGGTGCAACTGTGGGAAAACTTTACGGTATGAAACAATCCATGAAGTCAGGTCTTGGTATTGCCGCTGTATCTGTGAAAAATTTCCAGATGGCCGCAATTGTCGTTGTCAATGCACTGGGAGATATCTTCAGTCCACAAAATGGTCAGAAAATTGCAGGGCTGAAAACACCTGACAGAAGCGGGTTTCTGGACAGTGTCCACGAATTATACCGCTTTATGACACCTCATGACCAGTTTACCGGCAATACCACCATCGGAGCTGTAATCACCAATGGGGCATTTTCAAAGGCTGAACTGAATAAAATTGCCTCTATGACCCGCTGTGCCTATGCCAGATGCATCAATCCTGTAGCAACTATGGCTGACGGTGATTCCATCTATGCTGCCAGCATTGGCAATGTTTCTGTAGATATCAATATGGCAGGAACTCTCGCCGCAGAAGTCATGGCTCAGGCTATCCAAAATGCCATCCATACTTCCCAGATCCAGGATGAAGAATTTCTGAAATATGTATAACAGTCCGCTATAAAAGCGCAGAGAAAAAGTATCATCTCTGCGCTTTTATTCTTCCTGTCTGTCTTCATTTTTCATCTGTGCTCTGGTTTTTCTCCAAGCCAGAGCTGTACATTTGCTTCCCGTTCCCTTGCCAGATCACCAATAGTACGGATTCCCTGATTCAGAAGCTTCTGCTCGGAGGCTTTTCCCAGAAATAACAGGTTACGGACAGGAAGTGGCCACATTTTCTCCGGTATTTCGTCCGGGAACAGCGTGTGTACTCTGTCCGTTTCTTTGGATCTCCTCCCACACAGGAGGGAATCTCCCTGAGATCCGGCAGCCCCTGGCTTACCCTTCTGGCTGACTCCCAGGAAAGAAATGCGCTGTTTACATCAATATGAAAAATTAATCGTTCCATACTTTTTAATATATCTCAATCATATTTTTGCAGACTTCCAATCATCTTAATCCCCATTATCATCAACACAGGGAAAATCAGTGCCGCAAAGATTCCAAGTTTCAGATTATCATTCAGTGCTCCTGAGATCATCCCCACATAAGTTGGTCCGGATGAGCATCCCACATCTCCAGCAAGGGCAAGGAGGGCAAACAGGGCTGTTCCGCCACGCTTTACTGAGGCAGCCGCCATGCTGAAGGTTCCCGGCCACATAATACCTACAGACAGACCGCAAACCGCACATCCAAGGATTCCCAACGCAGGTACCGGGATAAATGCGATCATCAGATAGGAAACTATGCACAGAACTGCACTGTTCTGTTGTAATTTGTTTTCATCCGATGTTATATCCTCCAATCTGAAATTTATTGAGCTGACATCATTCAGACATTGATCCACCAAACTTCTATATCTCCACAGTTCTAATAGATTTTTATCCGTCAATAATGACAGTGTATCACAGATTCTCTCCTTTTTCTTTCATTATCTTTTGAAAATCCCATAAATTTTTATATTATTTTGACTTTTTCCCTATAACAATTCTATAAAATCCAAAAAGTAATACCCCCATCCGATTCCAAATATTTCCCGCAAAAAAAGATGTGCACCATACCATTTCTGACACCATACACATCTCAAAATAAACACTTCTTATCTTCTGTACTCCGCAGTCAGGTCTTTAATAACCTCTCCTGCAATAATCAGCCCGGCGACAGACGGCACAAACGCCACACTACCCGGAATATCTCTGCGCTCCGTACACTTATGCGCGGCACCCGGAGGACAAATACAATGCGACCTGCAGCTGATTGCCATATCTTCAATTGGTCTGATCGGCTGTTCCTCTGAATAAACAACCTTCAGTTTCTTCACACCACGCTTCTTCAGCTCTCTGCGCATAACCTTCGCCAGCGGACACACCTTCGTCTTATAGATATCTGCCACCCGAAATGCACTGGCATCCAGCTTATTTCCTGCACCCATACTGCTGATAACAGGAGTCCCTGCCTCTTTTGCACGCATGATCAGTTCAATCTTTGCAGTCACTGTGTCCACAGCATCTACCACATAATCATACTCACTAAAATCGAAATCAGCAGCATTCTCCGGAAGATAAAAACAGTTATGGATTCTCACATCTGCTTTCGGATTAATGTCCAGGATCCTGTCCCGCATTACCTCTGTTTTATATTGACCAACAGTTTTCCTGGTGGCAATAATCTGTCTGTTAAGATTCGTCAGACATACTTTGTCATCATCGATCAGATCAAAGGCCCCTACGCCGCTTCTGACCAATGCTTCACATACATAACCTCCAACTCCTCCGATTCCAAATACTGCCACACGGGCATTCTCCAGTTTATCCATCGCTTCTTTTCCAAGAAGAAGCTCAGTTCTCGAAAATTGATTCAGCATAATCTCTCCACTTTATCCTGTCCCACTACATTCTCTACCTGCTGTTCCTCTACTGCCTCGTCTCTTATCTGCATATTCTTATTTCCCGTGACATACGCAGCCCTGCATGCCAGGATCAGAAGCACGATAAACAGAAACCAGAGCCAGATTTTTCTTTTATTTTTTATGACTAACCGTTTCATAACCTGCTCCACTATTCTACTGTGCAGACGCGGATCAGGTTTGTTCTTCCCGGAATTCCAAGCGGTACACCACCGGCAAATACAATAGTGTCACCAACTTTTACAAGTTTATGCTTCTGTGCTGCCTCGATTGCTCTCAGGCAAAGGATCTCAGAACTGTATTCTTCTTTGATCAGCATCGGGTAAACACCCCAGGACAGATTCAGCTGGCGAAGAACTCTCTCAGAGCTTGTACATGCACCGATCAGACATCCTGGTCTGTGTTTGGACATCATATGAGCTGTACTTCCGGATTTTGTCACTGAAAGGATTGCACTGGCCTTCAGGTCGATTGCTGTCAGGCAGGTTGCATGTGCGATTGCATTTGTAATATCCGGATTCTCATTTCTGTCTGTTTTCTTAAAGATTGTATTGTAATCAATATTCTGCTCCATATGTTCTGCAATACGGCTCATCATCTGAAGTGCCTGTACCGGATATTTACCGGCTGCGGTTTCTCCTGAAAGCATAGTTGCACTTGTTCCCTGGAAAATCGCATTGGCAACGTCTGTAGCCTCTGCACGGGTTGGTCTCGGATGAGAGATCATGGAGTCAAGCATCTGTGTTGCTGTAATAACCGGTTTTCCTGCTGTGTAAACTTTCTGGATGATTTTCTGCTGGATAACAGGTACATATTCCGGCGGGATCTCAACACCCATGTCACCTCTGGCGATCATGATGCCATCTGCTGCTTCAATAATCTCGTCGATATTGTCAACGCCCTGCTGGTTCTCAATCTTTGCAATGATCTGAATCTCTTCACCGCCGTTTTCTTTCAGGATTTTTCTTACTTCGCGGATATCGTTTGCAGTACGTGTAAAAGATGCTGCAACGAAATCAAATCCTTCCTGGATACCGAAGAGAAGATCATCATGGTCTTTTTTACTGATGAATGGCATCTTCAGGTTTGCACCCGGAACATTGACACCCTTCCTGTCGCCAATCACACCTGCATTAATAACCTTGCAGACAATGTCCTTTCCTGCGATGTCCTGAACCTCCAGGTCTACAAGTCCATCATCAACCAGAATATGTCCGCCCGGCTGCACATCCTTATAAAGCTCTTTATAAGTAATGCTTACGCACTCATTAGTTCCTTCAATATCTTTATTTGTAAATGTAAATATCTGTCCTTCTTCCAGAGAAACCTTGCCATCCTTGAAGCATCCAAGTCTGATCTCCGGTCCCTTTGTATCAAGAAGTGCTGCAACAGGTCTGTCATATTTCTTGCGAAGTTCTCTCAGTTTCTGGATACGGCCTCTCTGCTCATCGTGAGGTCCATGTGAGAAGTTGAAACGTGCTACGTCCATTCCCTCTCTCACAAGCTGCTCCATAACATCGCCCTTATCAGTAGACGGTCCCATTGTACAGATAATTTTGGTTTTTCTCATTTAATCTTTCCCTCCAAACTGTCAACTCAATTTTATCTATTTTATTCCTGTAAAATAATGTAATAAAATGTTACCTGTTTCTATAAATGAAAACATTAAATCAAATAAAAATTACCATTATTGAGACTATCTGTCAATATAGAATTTCGACTTATTTTTGTTGATATTTGACAAAAAAATAACATACTTTTGTCGCAAATGTCACATATATTTTTGCCGATCCAACAGTTGGAAAATTTTTCACCCATTCTTATCAAAAACCAAAATCTGCATAGTCTTCCGGCAGAAATCTGTGGTAAATGATATGGCATCCTTCATCTTTAAAACAATAATAATAAGGATCTGATCCGTCATCAAAGCGGATCATCACATCAAACTCCTCGTTATCCATTGGTTCAGTAATGATTTTATCTGAATAAGAATGGAACAGTTCTTTAATTTCCTCTATCGTACATCCATGTCTGCCAACCAGTTCGATCAATGCCTTGATAAATTCATTCTCTTTCATATTATTATGTACATATTCGGAAGCTTTTTCCGAAACAGTGAAGCAGAAACGATCTCCTCTGTGTGATACTGCTACTTCACCAAATTTCTCTTCTATATAAGAAGGAAAATCTTTTAAAATCTCTATCATGCCTGCAGCATCCGTCTTATTGCCAAAGAAATGATTCAGGGAACTGAGCGGATAATAAAGGCTGATCTTCTCCTTCATATATCCAAGCTTCGCCTGTTCCTCTTTGATCACATCGATCAGACTGTTTTCTAATCTGTTATAGTTCATTTATTTTCCCTCCTGAAAATCTGTTCTTTTGTTTTTTCTGGTTAATATTTTATCAGACATTGCCCGAAAATCAATGCATTTCTTTTTCAATTGTACGCCCGTCAAAACAATTTCAATGTTTTCTTTTTCATACAAAAATAAAGACCTTGCAAAACTGTCCTTTTTTCCCTCTGACAAATGACTCTGACTGGATAAAACAAAACAGATAAAATCAACCACTTCGTTGCTTTTTTAACCAAATAACTGCTTGATTCGGTTAAAAAAACAGCGTTCCGAATATTATTTATATCCGAAACGCTGTCATTATTCCAATTATTTCATTATGTATTTAATCCCAGTTCTTACGTCCGTAACGAAGTGTCACATCATATATTTCCTTCTGGAGTTTCTTTGTAAGATCTCTCTTCTTGATTCTCCACTTCCAGTTCGTACCAACTGTAGATGGTTTATTCATTCGGAATCTGTTGTCCAGTCCCATATAGTCCTGCATTGGGATAACGCAGACACGCGCAGCACTGCGCATGATCAGACTGATGAAACATTTATACAGTTCTTCTTCCGGTGTTGCATGATCACACAGATAATCTCTCGCCAGTTTTCTCTCAGCTGCTGTGATGCTCTTCCACCATCCCACGATAGTTTCATTATCATGGGTTCCTGTATATGCCACGCAGTTCTCCGGATAATTATGTGGCAGATAATCACTGGCACATCCGGAATCTCTGGAATCAAACGCAAATTCCAGAACCTTCATTCCCGGGAAGCCGCTCTCATATACCAGATGACGTACAGAATCTGTCATATATCCTAAGTCCTCTGCGATAACCTGCTTCCATCCAAGCGCCTGTTCAATCTTACGGAACAGATCAATTCCGGGACCCTTTTCCCAGTGTCCGCCTCTTGCATCTTTATCTCCGTATGGAATAGAGAAATATTCATCAAATCCGCGGAAATGATCGATTCTTACAACATCATACAGTCTGAAGCAGTAACTCATTCTGGAAATCCACCACTGATATCCTGTATTTCTGTGATAATCCCAGCGATATAACGGATTTCCCCATAACTGACCGGTTGCAGAAAATCCATCCGGAGGGCATCCTGCTACTGCCAGTGGTACATTATCCTGATCCAGCTGGAACAGCTCCGGATGCGCCCATGCATCAGCACTGTCCATTGCAACATAAATCGGAATATCTCCAATGATCTGGATTCCTTTTGAATTTGCATAGGATTTCAGTTTCATCCACTGCTCATAGAACTTAAACTGCATATACTGCTGGAATTCAATATCAAAATAGAGTTCTTCACGATAATAATCCATGGCATTGTTCCAGCGGAGTCTGATATCCTCAGCCCATTTGGTCCATTCTACACCTTCGAAACGGTCTTTTACTGCCATAAACAGAGCATAATCTGACAGCCACCAGCTGTTCTCTGCTACGAATTTCTGATAGTCAGGATTCTTGCTGATATCACTGTTCTCGTATGCTTTTCTCAGAAGAGGATAACGGCCTTTGTAGATTTTTTCATAATCTACCTCATCAGGCTTCTTTCCCCAGTTAACTTTCTCGCAGTCTTTCTTATCAAGAACTCCTTCTTCCACAAGTGTATCCAGATCAATAAAATATGGATTACCTGCAAATGTAGAGAAAGACTGATATGGAGAATCTCCATAGCTGGTCGGTCCCAATGGCAGAATCTGCCAGTAAGTCTGTCCGGCTTCCTTTAACCAGTCTACAAATTCATATGCACTTTTGGAAAAACATCCGATGCCATAGTCTGATGGAAGACTGCTGATCGGCATTAATATTCCTGCTGCTCTTTTTCCCATGATTCTTGTCTCCTTCGCCATTCTTCACTTTTACCGCCTATACTTTATCTAGTACATCGTTTTCGAAATAACTATACCACTCACTTGTCTGCGAATCCGATTGCACAGGTCTAAAAGCCTCAGCGTAGCCCGCTACGCCTGCGTTTTTATACCAGCACACTCGAATCCGCATCCTACGTGATTGGTATAGTTATTTACGAAACGCTGTACTAGTGTACATATAAGCAGTTTTTCTATACCTTATGCGCAATTGTTTTTTTTATTATATATATTTTTTGTGCAAATTGCAATACAACTTTCATGTTATCCATTTTTTCGTGAAAATTACTAATCATTGCTTAGTTCTTTTCGTCATCTTCCATATTAAACACCAATCATTTCCACTCAGAGAATTGTCGTCAAGCGGATATTCACAATCTGCTTCGCTACGCAGCTCTATACCGAATAACTGCTCCGCATTTCATCAGAAGGAGCTTATTTTTTATCCATATCAAAAACTTATAATTACAATGCAATATTTCTATTTTACGTTTCATTTCTGATATGATAGGATGTGTTCGGTTAAAAAATAACAAAGTAACACTCCAACTTATCTGTTAAGAAACGTTTATCATTAACTACCATCAGAAAATTTCTTATACAGATATCTTCGACATCTTAAGCTATACACATCAAAGACAAAGAAAGAGGTAAGAAAATGGAAGACAACAAATTATGTCTGGAAAAGCAGCCTTTAAACCAGGAAATGCTTGACAAAATCGATGCTTACTGGCGTGCAGCTAACTATCTGTCTGCCGGACAGCTCTATCTTCTCGACAATCCGCTTCTGAGAGAGCCATTAACTATGGATCAGATCAAGAAAAAAATTGTTGGTCACTGGGGAACTGTACCGGGACAGAACTTCGTTTATGCACACTGCAACCGTGTCATCAAACGTTATGACCTTGATATGATCCTGCTTTCCGGTCCTGGACATGGCGGAAACTTCATGATTGCCAACACCTATCTGGAAGGTTCTTACAGCGAAGTTTATCCTAACATCAGCCAGGATGAGGAAGGTATGAAGAAAATGTTCAAACAGTTCTCCTTCCCATGCGGAGTCCCAAGCCACTGCGCACCGGAAACACCTGGTTCCATTAATGAAGGTGGCGAGCTTGGTTACTCCATCGCTCATGCTTTCGGAGCTGTATTTGACAACCCGGATCTGATTGCAACTACTGTTGTAGGTGATGGTGAAGCTGAGACTGGTCCTCTGGCGACATCCTGGCAGTCCAACAAATTCCTGAACCCGATTACAGACGGTGCTGTACTTCCTATTCTTCACTTAAATGGATATAAGATCAGCAACCCGACTATCTTCTCCCGTCTTTCTCATGAAGAACTTGAATGCTTCTTCAAGGGCTGTGGCTGGAAACCATATTTCGTTGAAGGTGACGACCCAATGACAATGCACAAGAAGATGGCCGAAACAATGGACACAGTGATTGAAGAAATCAAAGCAATCCAGAAGAACGCCCGTGAGAACAATAATCCGGAACGTCCGGTATGGCCAATGATCATCCTTCGTACTCCTAAGGGATGGACAGGTCCTAAGGTTGTTGACGGACTTCAGATTGAAGGTTCTTTCCGTGCTCATCAGGTTCCGATCACTATGGAAAAACCGGAACATCTTGAACTTCTGAAGGAGTGGCTGGAAAGCTATCGTCCTCAGGAACTGTTTGATAAAAACGGACGCCTGATCCCGGAACTGGCTGAACTGGCTCCTAAGGGAAATGCACGTCTCGGTGCCAACCCACATGCAAATGGCGGACTTCTTCTGAAAGATCTTCGTCTTCCGGACTTCCGCGATTACGGTATTGAAGTACAGCCTGGCAAAACAAAAGCTCAGGATATGATCGAACTTGGCGGATACATCCGCGACATCTTCAAACTGAATGAAGAAAACAAGAACTTCCGTATCTTTGGACCAGATGAAAGCATGTCCAACCGTCTGTACAAAGTATTTGAATATCAGAAACGTGACTGGAACGCAGAAATGCTTGATACTGATGACTGCCTCGCAAGAGACGGACGTATTATGGACAGTATGCTCAGTGAGCATATGTGTGAAGGATGGCTGGAAGGTTACCTGTTAACAGGTCGTCATGGCTTCTTCGCAAGCTATGAAGCTTTCATCCGTATCGTTGACTCCATGGCAGCCCAGCATGCAAAATGGCTGAAAGTTTGCAATCAGCTTTCCTGGAGACAGCCCATCGCATCCCTGAACTTCATCCTGACATCCAACGTATGGCAGCAGGACCACAACGGATTTACTCATCAGGATCCTGGATTCCTGGATCACATTGCCAATAAAAAAGCAGACGTAGTTCGTATGTACTTACCACCGGACGCTAACTGCTTACTCTCCTGCTTCGATCACTGCATCAAGAGTAAGAATTATGTCAATGCAATTGTAGCTTCCAAACATCCAAGCTGCCAGTGGCTGACCATGGAGCAGGCTGTTAAGCACTGCACACAGGGTATCGGTATCTGGGAGTGGGCAAGCAATGACTGTGGTGAAGAACCAGACGTTGTTATGGCCTGCTGCGGTGATACACCTACACTTGAGATTATGGCTGCAGTTACTATCCTTCGTGATGAAATGCCGGAACTTAAGATCCGTGTTGTTAACGTTGTCGACCTGTTCAAACTGGAATCTGACCACAAACATCCACACGGCTTAAGTGACGCAGAATATGATGCAATCTTCACAAAAGATAAACCTGTCATCTTTGCATTCCATGGATATCCAACACTGATCCATGAGCTTACTTATGAGCGTCACAACCACAATATCTCTGTTCACGGATATCAGGAAGAAGGTACTATTACTACACCATTCGATATGCGTGTACAGAACCAGATTGACCGTTTCAATCTTGTAAAGGATGCCATCATGCATCTTCCACAGCTTGGAAACAAAGGTTCCTTCTTAATCCAGAAGATGAATGACAAGCTTGTTGAGCACAAACAGTATATTGCTGAATATGGCCAGGATCTGGAAGAGATTCGAAACTGGGAGTGGCATAAATAAATCCGTCTAACAGATGATAAATTCCTTATAAATATAATAAGTCATCAGGATTCACATCATGTGGATTTCCTGATGACTTTTCTATTTCAGCGGTTCTGTTCTTTCCGTTCTGCCAAAAACTTCTGGAATGCTTTAGATGCAATACTTTGAGGATATTCTGTATCATGGATCAGAATAATGCTTCTCTCCGGAAGTGTTTCATTTACATCTATCTCAAAAACCTTTCCGGATTCCAGATCATCTCCGGCAAATTCTCCTGGCAGGAATCCGATTCCCATATTATACCGTACTGCCGGGAGAATCATATCTGTAGTCGCCAGCTCTACATCCGGTGAAAACTGCAGTCCATTTTTTGAAAAATACTCATTCAAAAATCTCCTGCTGATTGCCTCGGAAGTCAGGCTGATCCATGGATAGGCTGAAAGTTCCTCCAACGAAGTCTTCCTCCCCTTCAGCTCCGCAAAACGACTGCCTCCGATCAGAATTTCCCTATACTTTCGCACTACTTTCATTTTCAGTGGCTCTGCTAACTGTAAAGAAGCAGATACAACTGCAAGATCTACTTTACCCTCTTTTAAGGCATTTACAGAATCTGTAGTGCTGTTATTAAGAATTTTAAAATGCACATTCGGGTATTGAATATTAAAGTCTCTGACTGCCTCGAACAAATAACAGTGCAATGCTGTCTCTGTTGCACTGATATAAATGGTCCCGTTCTCAAGGCTGATCAGATTATTAAGATTATCCTCGGCCTTGAAAAACTGAGCACAGCCTGCTGCTACATACTGATAGAAAATCTTTCCCTCAGGAGTCAGTTTCATGCCACTTTTGCTTCTGGTAAACAGTCTGCACCCTAATATATTTTCCAGATTATGTATCGTCCTGGTCACAGCCGGCTGGCTAGTCTTTAATACTGATGCTGCCTTTGTCAGATTCTCATATTTTGATACGTAATAAAAAACTTTATAATATTCAAAATTTGCGTTCATTCTGTTCTCCGTCTTTCATTGTCTTATGTACAGTAACATATTTTACGCGCCTATTCTATCACAATTCTTTTTTCTGTACAATCTGATATGTCCAGAGTGTGTATTACTGTTTACTTCGTTATGTTACTGTTCACTCCGTTCACAGTAACGTATCCAAAATTCATTCCAGATTGCCTGCGGCAATGGAATTTTGGCTTGTATGTCTCGGGATTTTGGCATATTCATGCCAAAACACCTCGCGGGATAGTGGAATGTGAACAGTAACACGTGTGTTACTATTATCAAAAATAATCTCATTTTCTTCATTGCGTTTTTTTGCACAATACAATATAATAATTTTAGATTTTATTTATGCAAAAAGACGAAAGGATGTACATATGAAGCACAAAAAAGACTGGTATAAAGATCTGGTGATCTACCAGATTTACCCAAGAAGTTTTAAAGATGGCAACAATGATGGAATCGGTGATCTGAAGGGAATGATTGAGAAGCTGGATTATCTGAAGGAGCTTGGCATCAATGCAGTATGGATGTCTCCTGTCTATGCTTCTCCGAATGTGGATAACGGTTACGATATTTCTGATTACTTCGCGATCATGGAAGAATTCGGAACTATGGAAGACTGGGATGCTTTCCGCGACGGTGCGCATGAACGAGGTATCGCCATTATCATGGATCTGGTTCTGAACCATTCTTCAGATAAACATAAATGGTTCCGGGAATCAAAGAAATCCCGCAATAATCCTTACAGTGATTACTATATCTGGCGTGATCCTGCACCGGACGGAGGCGCACCCAACTGCTGGATGTCTGTATTTGGCGGAAGTGCCTGGGAATATGTTCCTGAACGTGGACAATACTATCTCCATTTCTTTGCCAAAGAACAGCCGGATCTGAACTGGGATAATCCGGAAACTAAAGAGAAAATTTTTGATATTATCCGTTTCTGGAATGAGAAAGGTGTTGACGGATATCGCATTGATGCCATCAGTTATCTTGACAAAGGACTGGACGGACGTGCAGATATGAATGAACCCATTGGTACTGTAGCGTGTGTAAATCTGGAGGGAACCCACCGCTACATCCGTGAAATGGTTGCAGAAACAATGACTCCCGACAATCTGATGAGTGTAGGAGAAGTTAATATCAACAATGAACAGGATGCCATCAACTATTCCAGCGCAGCAAGCAAAGAATTTAACATGGCCATTCCATTTGTCCCTCCGATTGTTGAAATCCAGACATGGTCACCAGAAAAAATGAAACGTGATCTTAAGAAAGATTATGAAATCCTGAAAAAAGACGGATGGTGGGCAAGATTTTTAAGTAATCACGACAAACCGCGTCAGGTTTCCCTTTACGGAAATGACAGAGAATTCTGGTCAGAATCTGCAAAAATGCTGGCATGTTATCTGCACACACTTCCCGGTACCCCCTTTGTTTTCCAGGGCGAAGAATTGGGAATGACCAATGTTGCCTTCCCATCTATCGATGATTACAATGACATTGATACCCGCAATTATTATAAAACCATGATCGAACAGGGAGCTTCTCCTGAAGAAGCACTGGCAGAATCCAGAAGTATCAGCCGTGATAATGCAAGAACTCCTATGCAGTGGAACGACAGTCCAAACGGCGGATTTTCTGAGCATACTCCATGGCTTGGTGTCAATCCGAACTATAAGCTCATTAACGCAGAAAGCCAAATGAATGATGACGCTTCCGTTTTCAGATTCTACCAGAACCTTATCGCACTACGTAAGAAACACCCAATAATGGCTCATGGAGATTTCAAACTCTGCTGCCCGAAAGAGGGACCGGTTATCGCCTACACCAGAAGCTGGCAGAACGAGACATGGCTGGCAGTGCATAATTTCTCTGCATCCATGCAGAAATTCCATTATGGCGCTGAAGATATTGAATTACCGTGCAACACTCCCGTAATCATTTCCAATTACGGAGAAAATGAAGTTGAATACGGAATTGGAACACTTGTACTCAAACCTTACGAAACTGTTGTGTTCCAGTTACATTAAGCAACTTCATCAATACAGACAGTAAAAAGCAGAACCATTGGACAACTATCCCTCAATGGTTCTGCTGCTTCTACAGCACATCATCCTCTACACCCTCTAGTCAAACGGATATTCGCAATCCGCTTCGCTACTTGCTCATAACCAAGTCAGCTTTCTTAACTCCCGTCAAAGAGATTTCTATTTTATCTGTATTTGTCTTCCGGAATATAATAAACTTCCTTTCCTGCCTTTCTCAGATTATCTGCAATCTTATCCAAATTAATTCCTGTAAATCTTGGTATTGCTGCTTCCAACAGGTAAAGCGGTCTCTTTTGTGGAAATTTTTGTTCTATTTCCTTTGAAATCTGAATAATGTTTCCCTGACTTAGAACATAGTCAGTAAATCTTGTGTTCCATACATTTTTCAGGTTATTGACTGGCAGACGTTTCAGAGAGCTGGTGCAGCCGCCCGGGGTAAATAGTAAGATATCACATTCTTTATGTGCAAGATTCCTGATTTCCTGTATAAAAT
Organism: Blautia sp. 1001283B150304_161114_C9; assembly: GCF_015668165.1. Lineage (NCBI taxonomy): Bacteria > Bacillati > Bacillota > Clostridia > Lachnospirales > Lachnospiraceae > Blautia > Blautia sp. 1001283B150304_161114_C9. The sequence continues at coordinate 67,162 of NZ_JADPGO010000015.1, forward strand.
AGGGTTCTTGAATTTCAGATGGTTTGACTGCATGCATATTTCTGTTTGTATTTATTTTTTTACATAACGATTCCTCTGATTCCATACTTTCCAAACTATGAGACTTCTTTTCATTTAACTCATCAATTTCAATATTCCATCTGTCAAAAATCATTTTCAATTCTTCTAATGGTGTAGCCAGTCTTTTTACAAGTGGTCCTCTGTACAGAATTTCCACTGGTACTTTACATTGAATTTTCTTTTTTTCTCTTTGAAAATCCCACATTGTCAGAACTTCCATACAGGAAGAATATATAATCACTCCTCTAATTCCTTCTGTATTTGCTGCCAGCTCTACTGCCTCCCATATTTTCTTTCCCTGTTTTCCCAGACTGTACTCTACAGAAGATATTTGACAAAGAAATAAACGATCCAATGAATTGATTCTTGCCGCTGAATCATACAGGCCTATCAGACATGCAGGAGTACCGGCTGCTACAAGTGCGATTCCCGGGACTTTCAGAATTTTTTCCGGTAGCGTTTCCATTGAACAGGTATCCTCATCCAATGTTCTCTCAATTTCAAAACCTCTCATAATTTATCCAATTTCCTGCTCAGTTCCATACCAAATTTTTCTATCTCATCTACATTTAATGGAATGGGAAGTACTTCCTCTGCTTTATTTTGTGATCTGCTTACGCTTCTCTCATCTGTCCTGCAAATATCTTCTGAAAGTCTGCAAAACGCTTTCCAATTTTCACTGTCTGGAGCTGACATATTTTGAGTATAAATCTCTTTTCTGAAATCAGCCAGCTTCAGTTCTTTACTTTCTCTGACAATTGCTGACATTCTTCCTTTGACTCGGTTTGTAAACTCCTCTGCTATACATTCTTCTTCCTGCTCGCGAATATGATTAAATACAAAGCCTCCCAGCAGATTTCTTTCATCTGAATAGCTCACAACACCTTTTAATATATTATTTGCAGCATATAAAGACATAAAATCCGCAGAAGATACAATATAAACTCTATCTACATATCCCTGTCTCATTGGCACGGAAAATCCGCCACATACCACATCTCCCAGAACATCATAAATAATTACATCCCAGTCTTCCTCAAGCACTCCGATACGTTCCAGTTCTTTCATGGCAGTAATGATTCCCATACCTGCACATCCGTTTCCAGCTTCCGGACCACCGGATTCCACACACCAGACACCGGATTCTGATCTGTACACCAGATCCTCTCTCTCCGGATAATCTTTTTCTTCAAGTACCTCAAGAACTGTTTTTATCCGTTCTTTACACAAAAGTCTGGTAGAATCTGCCTTGGGGTCACATCCTATATGCAGAACCTTTTTCCCCTGCATAGCCAGTAATGCAGATACATTAGAAGCAATCGTTGATTTCCCAATCCCACCTTTACCATAAAAAGCAACTCTTCTGGTTTTCATTGTTCTGCTACCACACAAACCTTTCTTCCAACTTCTGGAATATATACAATTCGGGTTTTTACCTGATAAAGTTCCTCAAGTTTCTTTTCTGTAATAATTTCTTCTGTCTTTCCTACTTTCAATGTTCCATCCCTGCCAAGAATAGCTGTTTTTCCGCCTATCATCATTGCATGATCTGGCATATGGGTTGTCATAATAACCGTATAGTCTTTCTTAGAAAGATTTTTTATCTTATGGACCATACGGAGCTGATTTCCATAATCAAGATGATTGGTCGGTTCATCAAACATAATAATCTCCGGCTGCTGTGCAATAGCACGTCCGATCAGTGCCTGCTGTCGTTCTCCGCCGCTGATCTGTGTATATGCTTTATCAGCAAGCTTTTCAATTCCCAGTTCCCGTATAACTTCATCCACGATCGCATAGTCATTTTCCGATGGCTTTTCCAGCATTCCCAGATGCGGAGCCCTTCCCATTACTATAAAATCTCTCACTGAATAGTCATATACCGGAGCATGGTTCTGCGGTACATAACCAATCAGCTGTGCAGCTTTTTTCAGACTCATATCATGAATAGAGGCTCCATTTACCAGAATCTTTCCGGAATAAGGTTCCAAAATATTTGCCAGACAATTTAAAAGCGTTGATTTTCCTGCACCATTGGCGCCAAGAATTGTGAGAATTTCTCCCTTTTCCATCTGGAGATTTACATTATGAAAAATAGGTTTCGCATTTTTACTATATCGAAATGATAAATCCTGTACGTCTAATATCATGATAATTTCATCCTTTGTCTGGCAAGTATAATAATATAAAATGGTGCACCAATAATTCCGGTCAGGATACTCAGCGGAAGTTCTACACTTGTCAAAGCTCTTGCCAGAGTATCAATTGCTACCATAAAAATAGCTCCTATTAAAATACTGGCAGGAATCGCTTTCGTATTATCCGGACCTGTGAGCATTCGTGCAAAATGTGGAATCACAAGTCCGATCCATCCAATCGTTCCACTGATACATACTGCAGATGCAGTCAGTAATGTCGCACAGATTATAATAAAATTTCGAACAACTGTAACTGAAACGCCCAGCGTTTTTGCTTCTCTGTCTCCCAGAGAAAGAATATTTATCCTCCATCTGAGAAGAAAAATAATTACAGATGCTGCAATGATCACCGGCCCTACAGTAAACAAATCTCTTGGCAATACCTTCGTCAGACTGCCCAGCTGCCAGTAAGTAATAGACTGCAGTTCTGTCTCCGGATCTGCAACATATTTAATGATTCCCATTACAGAATCCATGATTCCTTTGACAATAATTCCTGACAATACCAACATCGTCATATTCGTATTCTTTATCAGGCGCGGAATAAATAAAGTAAGTCCAACCGCCAAAATCCCCGCCACAAATGCCATTGCCTGCACACCAAATGAATTTAAATGTAACAAAATTGCCACTGATGCACCTACACATGCACCAGAAGAAACACCCAGGAGATCCGGTGCAACCAGCGGATTCTTAAACACTCCCTGATAAGCAGCTCCTGATAAGGATAATGCACTACCAACCAACACTGCTCCTATCATACGCGGAAGGCGTAGTGTAAATACTACGCCTTCTGCCGTGTTGCTCCATGTCTTTGTCACATTTACAAATCGGGATGCAAGTATCTTGATCACTTCCGGAACAGAAACACTGTACTGACCTGCACACAACGCAATGACACATGTAGCTGCCAACAGTATAATCAGTCCGGTAATCAGTATTCCATACTCTGCTTTCTTATGTTTTTTGTTATCCTTCAATGTAATTGTCTCTTTTCTGTTTATTCATTTAAATCCAGTCTCAGAAGGCTGTCCAACTGCTCATCACTGAGCTCATATCCATAATAATCTTTATAGAAATCGCTGATTTCTGTTCTGATATCATAATCAGAGAAAATCTCCGGCTGTACAATGGATGCTGTCCATTTCATATAAAGTGGTTTTTCAAATGTATTCGGCGGAGCCCAACGGTATAATCCACATGGAACTTTATAAACCTTATGATTTTTAACAGCGCTCACGTTACTCCAATCCTGTCCTTCCAGTTTGTTCTCATAGAAATCTTCCGGAGTTACATCATCGAAATTACTGATAAAAATAATCTCCGGATCATATTCCAGGATTGATTCCATTGAAGGTTCTGTAATGTCTTCAGGAAGTGTGAAATTCTGTCCACCTTCAAGTGTTGTAATATAAGTATTAATCCCACCTGTAAAACAGGTCATCTCATGTACTCTCTGGAAATGAAGAACTCTTGGCATTTCATCCTCTGATAAAGCAGCAACCTCATCTGCCTTGCTGTCGAAATAGTCCATAGTTTCATCATACCAGTCTGTTGCCTGTTTTGCGCGATCCTCACAGTTTAATGCATCTCCCAGCATAGTAACCAGATTTTTCAGACCGTCCATATCTTTTGCAGAAGATACAAGCACACATGGAATTCCCAATGCCTTTAACTGCTCTGCCTGGTCAGTCTCTGAATCCCAGTTCAGTACTAAATCTATATCTGCATCTGCAAGTGCCTCTACATTTACTGAAAAGTCATCATTCACCATTGTAGTATCTACATCTTCCAGTTCCGGAGCCAGATCTTTTAAAATAGACATTTCCCATCCTGAATATGCTGCCGGTGGAATAGATACTATATTCTCTGCATTTCCCTGTAATGCATAAACTATATTTGGCAGAACCATTGCTGGAACTGCAATTCTCTTCGGATGTGCAGGCACTTCTACTTCTGCTCCGGTGGCGTCTACAACTGTTCTGGTTTCCTCTTCTCCTGTTTTGTCAGCTGCAAATACGCTGATTCCTGTAAGTGAGGAAACAGCTACTGCTGTCGAAAGCAGCATGGCAAGAAACTTTGATCTTTTTTTCATTCCTTATCTCCTTATCTGTAAAATAAAAAACACCCTTTTCATCACAAAAAAGGGCGCAAAAAACTTACCTGCTGCACTCCCTTTTTAATGACTCGTTAAATCGGGGTTCCGGCAAAATATCCAAGTATCCTGGCTTGACTTCTTCACATTCATATACTTCCCGGAAATTCCAGTGTATTCTTATGAATGCTCCATCCTACAGTGGCGGCACCGCTCCGGCATTTGACCGGATTCCATAAAATATTCTGCTTTAATTGTCTGTTCTACTATATCATGCAGATTAATCGATTACAAGAAACATTTCTTACTTTAATTTATATAATTTCTATTGCCAGCAATCAATTTTTCTGATAGCATAATTCACAGAAAGGAAGTTTTTATCTATGACATTACAAAATCTGAAATATATGCTGGAAATTTCCAACAGTCATTCATTTTCTAAAGCAGCAAAAAATCTTTTTGTTTCTCAGTCTACACTTTCTGCTGCTGTAAAAGAGCTGGAATCTGATCTGGGGATTACTATTTTTAAACGGACAAATCGTGGCGTTTCCCTTACCTACGATGGAGAAGACTTTATTAAATATGCCAAAGAAATTGTAGAACAGTCTCAGTATCTTGAGCAGCGCTACCATGCCAGGAAATCACTGCCTATGCGTTTTTCAGTATCCTGTCAGCATCTTCCATTTGCAGTGCGGGCCTTTACTAGCTTTTTAACCGAAATTAACTCTCCAACCTATGATATTGCAATCCGTGAATGCGACACTAATTCTGTTATCCATGACGTATCCGGAAGAAAAAGTGAACTGGGAGTTGTAGCAATCCACGAACCTCATATGCGCAGTATGCAGACTTTATTTTCTTCTTATGATATTGAATTTCATGAAATCAAAAGTGTCAAAAATTATGTGTTTCTCCGTTTTGGTCATCCTCTGGCTTCTCTTCCTGTCCTTTCTATAAAGGATCTGGAAAAATATCCTTTCGTCACTTACGACCAGGAATTGGAAACTTCCCATTTTTCAGAAGAACCGCTGTTTTACAAGCTTTTAAATAAAAATGTCCATGTCAGTGACCGCTGCACAAAGATTGCTCTTGTTCGAAAAACAGACTGTTTCAGTATTGGTCCGGATCTTCCTAACAGTAACGCAGATGCATTTCATAAGGGGATGGGAAATATTATCGCAAAGTCTCTGGAAAATGATATCGGACTGCTTCATATTGGTTACCTGACTATTGCTCAAATACCTTTAAGTAGTCTTGGTCAGTTATACCTGGAATATCTCTCAAAGGATATTGATACTCTGGAAATTCTTGGCACATCCATGGAAGATCATTAAAAATATTCTCCTCTTTGTACGAGATGGAATAATCTTATATAAATCAAGCCTTCAAAAACATGATTCCAGAGTATACCTCTTGTCAGGAGGATGCTCTGGAATTCCTTTATTTGACTACTATTACTTTGCATTTCTTTTTGTAAAATGCAATACCGTACTTCAAAATATGCTCTACTCCCTCTTCCAGCAGTTGCTCCTCGTATCGTCTGTCTTCTATCTGTTTTAATGCGTCTTCACTGACAGCTTCCAGATTCCCTGTTTCGGCATATTTTATTTCTATAATAATTCCAGTTTCCTGATCTTCTGTTTCTATCAAAATATCACTGTATCCATCACCCGATTCTTTATTTGATGACACACTCCAGTTCTGCTGAAATCCAAGAATTCCAAGTAAAATCCCATGATAAAAATTCTCTTTCATCTGTTTTTTTACAAAGGTATCCCGAATACTGATGGTCCTTTTCAGATAATTGTTCAAACTTTGTTCCACCACTTCGGAATTTCCATTTTTTAGTGCATTACAGAATTTTTCAAGTGCTTCTCCATTCTCAGAAACAGTTTTCTTAAAATATTCCATAATCTGTGTCAGAAAAATATTACGTATTTCCATATTAGGAATGGTAAGCATGAACGTATTTGCATCTTTTCTTCCGGTCTGTGTGAGATATCCCGTAGTAAAAAGAACACTCCACAGGTTTTCAATCGAAGCATACATATCCTGATATGTCAGTTCCTGATGAATCTCCTTTACAATTGTTTCTCCTGCTATCAGTTTCTCAATTTCCTTTCTGACCGTTCCCTTATCAGTCTCCTGAATAAAGCGTTTCACCGCTTCATTACTGCTAGTATTAGACCAGTAATTCTGTGGCTGCGCCATATTGTTTATACGCAATTCATCACAATAATTTATCACATCCCAGGGACAGTAAACCTCTACATTTCCAAACCGATATCCGTCATACCACATTTTTATTTCATCATAATGCTCAGAAAGTTCATAATATTCCAATATATTCTTTACATCACTGTCCGTAAATCCAAAATATTCATCAAACTGTACATCTGCCACTGACAAAACTTTCAGATTATTTAATCCTGTAAAAATACTCTCCTTTGAGATACGCATGCAGCCTGTAAGCACAGCAAACTTCAGACTGTCATTTGTTTTTAATGCATTTTCAAACAAGTTACGGATCAGCAGAGTCATTGAATTGTAATATCCCAATTCAAATGCTTTCGCCAGAGGCACATCATATTCATCAATCAATAAGATAACTTTCTGACCATGATGTTTCTCCAGAAGTTCTGACAGAATCCTCAGACTGCTGCACAGAACAGATTCCTTCATATCCGGCAGAAGCAATGATTTGAACGCATCCTTATCATATTCCGTCAAACGTTCACTGTCCAATAAATACTGGAATCTACGCGCCTCACCATTTACAATCTGTATTGCCATATCACAGGCTTTTTCATAAGTTTGCGCGCTGATACTCTTCAGGGAAATAAAAATCACAGGGAACTTTCCCATGTATTGTTCGCAAAGATAAACTTCTCTGGAAATTCTTGTGTCTCTAAAGCAATTCTTATCACTGTTTAATTCAAAGAATGCTTTCAGCATACTCATATTCAGTGTTTTACCAAATCTTCTCGGACGTGTAAACAGATTCACCTCCGCCCAATTATCCAGAAGTTCTTTGATAAGCATCGTTTTGTCTACATAGTAGAAATCTTCCGCCTGAAGCTTTGCAAAATTTTCTATTCCTATTGGAAGTTTCTTTTTAATTTGTTTCAATAGACACACTTCCCTTTATATTTGATATATTAAACTCTAACTTTCATAAAGTGTAACATATTGTTATTGAATTCGTCTATCAAAATTTCTTTACATTCCATAATGTTTCTATTAATACTGGAGCAAAAATAGAGATTGTCAGCGATTTAACCACTGACAATCTCTATTTTTTATTTTATCAATCAGATCACTCTGAAATCTCGACAAATATTCACATGACAGAATGTCACTCTTTAGCAGTTTAACAAGAGAAATCTTTCATCCAATCGGCTCGAAGTCTACAGCTCCATGTTTACACAGTGGGCAGATATAATCTTCCGGAAGTTCATCGCCTTCGTAGATATATCCGCAGACTTTACATACAAATCCTTTCTTACCTTCTGTTTCAGGTTTCGGTTTTACATTTTTCTGATAATAGGTGTAGCTCATTGTCTCCTGGTCACTTACCACGCGAGCTTCTGTCACACTGCAGATGAACATTCCGTGAGTTCCCAGATCTACATACTGCTCTACTTTCAGGGACATAAATGCGTTGATATATTTGTCCAGGAATATCAGTCCGTTATCAGAACGATTCACCTTCTGTCCCGCAAATTTATCCACGCTTCTTCCACTCTGGAAACCAAACTGTTCAAATACAGAGAACGGAGCTTCTACAGAGAGACAGTTTACATTCATCACCCCTGTCTGCTTGATAACATGGTGAGAATAATTTGTCTTATTGATATTAACTGCAACGCGGAACGGAGAGTCTGTCAGCTGTGTAACTGTATTAACGATCAGTCCGTTATCCTTTTTACCGTCATTTGATGTCACTACATAGAGACCATAACCAATGCGGAATAATGCTGTCATGTCATTTTTATTTGCCAGTTCATCATTCTTTGCAATATATTCCTTACAAAGCTCGGAAGCCATCGCTTCCATCTGATCTCTGTTTTCCTGATTTACTGCGGACATGATCTTCACTGTGGTGTCCAGCCAGTTGATCTTCTTACATTCAGAAAGCATATTTTTCATTACTTTTGCTGCCAGAGGTGCCCAGGAACCGTTTTCAATAAGACCTACTGTACGGTTCTGGAAATTATGCTCTGCCAGACGGGTAATAAAGTCATTCATAAACGGATAGATTCCTGCATTATAAGTAGTTGTTGCCAGTACCAGCTTACTGTAGCGGAATGCATCGCTGAGTGCCTGAGACATATCATCTCTTGCCAGATCATAAACAACTACTTTCGGACATCCCTTGCTCTTTAATTTCTCCACAAACTGATTGACTGCTTCTTTGGTATGTCCGTATACAGAAGTATATGCAACTACGATTCCTTCTTCCTCCGGTGTGTAAGAGGACCAGGTATCATAGAGGCTGATATAATGTCCCAGATTTTCTGTAAGTACCGGACCATGTAACGGACAGATGATCTGAATATCCAGAGTAGCTGCTACTTTCAGAAGTCTCTGTACCTGTGCGCCATATTTACCAACAATACCGATAAAGTATCTTCTTGCTTCATCATCCCAGTTTTCTTCCACATCCAGAGCACCGAACTTACCAAATCCATCTGCTGAAAAAAGAACTTTATCTGTGCTGTCATAAGTCACCATAACCTCCGGCCAATGTACCATTGGCGCAAATACAAAAGTAAGATTGTGATTTCCCAGACTCAGTGTAGAACCATTCTCTACTTCCAGTTTCTGCCCTTCCAGATCCAGTCCGAAGAAATTCTTGATCATTACAAATGTCTTCGCATTGGCTACTACTGTAGTGCCGGGATATACTTCCAGAAAGTTCGCTACATTTGCTGCATGGTCAGGCTCCATATGCTGAACGATCAGATAGTCCGGCTTACGTCCGCCCAGTGCCTGTTCAAGATTATCCAGCCATTCATGTTTGAAATTGGCATCTACAGTATCCATAACTGCAACCTTGTCATCCAGAATCACATAGGAATTATATGCCATTCCGTTTGGCACTGCATACTGTCCCTCAAACAAATCTACCTGATGGTCATTAACTCCGACATATTTAATGGTATCTGTAATCTTCATATTTCTGCCCTCAATTCTTTCTTTATAGTATATCGTCTGTCCGTTACTATTCAGCAATCTGCTGTCACTCAACGTTAATAAGTTATAGTTGCTATGCATTCTTAATTTGTTTATGTTTTTATATTATACTATTTTAATCCAATTTTCAAGTCCTTTTGGTAATTTTTTTCATAATGTAGTTATAATCTTATACAATGTCTCCACGCTGTACGGCAGTATTCTCTCATCCAATTGAAATTTCGGATGATGCAGAGGATGATTCTCTCCTGGTATTCCCGCAAGAAATACTGTGAAAAGTCCTCTGGTTTCTCTGAAATATCTGTATGCGTTGTCACCGGAAAGAAACAACTCATCTTCTCCTTCCAGAACAAATTTATCTCCGAATACTTCTGCACCCACTACCTTTGCTGTCTCTGTAAGTTCCTCATCATTGGCAAACGCATATACCGGATCTTTTGGAAATTCCATACGGATCTGTGTGCCAGTCTGCTTTTCAATTTTCTGCAGATTTCTCTCCAGCTCGTGCTCAAGTGCCATGTAAGTTTCTTCATGAACTGCGCGTATATTTCCGTTTAATACCACATGGTCTGCAATAATATTCGTATATTCACCGCCATGGATCGTACCCGTACCCACAATATATTTTCCTGCATCCGGATGCTGTTTTCCAAAACTTTCATTCAGATCATGAATGGCACTTATCACTTGAGCAGCTGCATAAATTGCATCAATCCCCTTATCCGCTTCACACCAGTGACTGGATTTTCCATGAACATGAATCTGCATACTGTTGATCATGGAAGATGCCTGTCCCTGATGCACTGCCATTCCAAATGTCATGTCCGCTGCGTAATGAAACATCAGAAATGCATCTGCTTTCGGATTCTCTAATGCTCCGGCCTGAAGCATTCTTTTTGCACCTTCACCAATCTCCTCTGCAGGTTCAAAAAGGAACCGGAGTCTGACCGGAAAACTTTCCTGCATTCTTTGCTCTTCTGCCACAATTTTTGCAAGGATCAGTGCTGCTGCCAGGATCATATCGTGACCGCAGGCATGCATACATCCCTGATTTACTGATGCGTATGGTAGATTTGTCTGCTCCTGTATGGGCAATGCATCCATCTCCGCCCTGAGTACAACCAGTTTCTCCCTGTTTCTCAGAGATGGAAGTTCCGCGATCAATCCTGTAGGTTCTATCGGCACAATCTCATATCCCAGTTTCTCCAGATATTTCCGGATATATGCAGACGTCTCCACTTCCTGAAGTGCCAGCTCCGGATGTTGATGAAAGTAATGTCTCAATGTGATTAATTCTTCCGTATATTTTTCTATATTCATCTGTTTTCCAACCTTTGTTCTCAGGGATTACCATTTTCATCTTCCGACATACTCAAAACCGCATTCGGACGTTCCAGGCAGAACTTCTGTATCTCTTCCAGAAATCTCTGACCGTATTTCTTTAGCTTATTCTCGCCCACACCGGAAACCTCCAGCATTTCTTCTTCATTTGATGGACATTTGATGCACATATCTATCAGCGTCTTATCACTGAACACGATATATGGAGGCATGGCTTCCTCTTTTGCAATTTCCAGACGAAGTTTCCGCAGGGCTTCGAATAAATCGTAACCTGCTGCCGTAAGCGCATCTGTACTGCGTTTTCTGACAGATTTCTGGGGCTTTTTCTTTTTATCCGGTTCTTTTTCCTCGTAAGTACGCATGATCACGTGAGTATTTTCATCTCTTAGCGGAGAAATATCGCCCAGTTTCAGCACACTGTAACGTTCCTGTGTCTGATAGAGATATCCCATCTCAGTCATCTGGCTGATCAGTGCCCTGAGTTCTGCCTCACTGTGATCATTCAATGCTCCATAAGATTTATACTTATCTGTTCCAAGCTCCCTCAACCGGGCTCTCTTAGCCCCCAGCAGAGTACCAAGCACAATTGTCAGTCCATACCTTCCTCTCGTCTCAGCCACACAGTTCACTACCCACTTCGCCTCTCTGGTCATATCTGTCTCATGGTATTCTCTGTGACAATTTCCACAATTATCACAGGGACCGAAGGTCTTTTCACCGAAATACTCCAGAATATAATTTCGCAGACATCCTGTTGTTTTACAATATCCTTCCATGATCTGAAGCCTTCGTATATCCCGCTGACGAATGAGAAATTCATCCTCTTCATCCACATCGGAAAAATCTTTGTTATCCAGAAGCATTCGGTCGATTATAACATCCTGTGCAGAAAACAATAGAACGCACTGGGAATTCTCTCCGTCACGCCCTGCACGTCCTGCCTCCTGATAATAATTCTCCATACTCTGTGGCATATTGTAATGGATCACATATCTCACATTGGATTTATCAATCCCCATTCCAAATGCATTTGTTGCAATAATAACGGGGGTTCTGTCGTAAATGAAATCATCCTGATTCTTTTTTCTGGTTTCATTATTCAGTCCTGCATGATATCTGGTAACAGCAACTCCTTTTTGGAAAAGCAGTTCAAAAAGATTGTCCACATTTTTTCTTGTAGAGCAATAAATAATCCCGCTCTCTGTTGGATGTCTGTCTATGTAATCCATCACAAAATCGTCTTTTCGCCGGATATTTTCCACGCTGTAATATAAATTCTTTCTGTCAAACCCGGTGATCACTACTTTCGGATCTTCCAGATTTAAAGTACAGAGAATGTCGTTCTTTACTTCCTCTGTTGCAGTTGCGGTAAAAGCACTGACGATCGGACGACCGGGAAGATTTTTTACAAAGTCTACGATTTTGACATAGCTTGGTCTGAAATCCTGGCCCCACTGTGAAATACAATGTGCCTCATCCACTGTCACCATGGAAATCTCCACCTGTCTGGCAAATTCCAGAAACTCATAATTTTCCAGACGTTCCGGTGCAACATAAATAATTTTGTATCTTCCTCCTGCTGCCAGGTACAACGCCTTGCTAATCTGACTTTCCGACAGTGAAGAATTGATAAATGCGGCATGTATTCCCGCTTCATTCAAAGCCTTTACCTGATCCTGCATCAGTGAGATCAGAGGAGAAATTACAATCGTAATTCCTGACAGCATCAGTGCCGGTACCTGATAACAGATGGATTTTCCGGCTCCTGTCGGCATGATTGCAAGCACATCCCGGTGTTCCAGAATGGACTCCACAACACTCTCCTGCCCTTCTCTGAATGTATCATATCCAAAATAAGTCTTTAAGGTTTGTACTGCCTGTCTGTTCACCTGAAGCCTCCCTCTGCATTTTAATCTATTTTAATCTCTTTTTCAGCTCCTGAATCAGTTCGGAATAGTCTCTGTGCTGCATCTTCGGAAATGCCTTGATGATACGCCCCTGACCGACAACGGTATGATTGGTAATAGAACTGGACAGTTCCTCAAACTGAGCCTGAAGCTCCGCTCTTTTTATACGAAGCATTTCGATAGATTTTTCTCGCTGTGCGGCAGTTGCATCACGCAGTTCTGCTGCTGCAAGAGTTGCCTGAACCTTTCCTTCTCCCACTTTCTGTGCTGTGCCAATCGTAGTCGTAGCCAGTGTATCACTCAGTTTATCACTTACAATTCTCAGATCTGAGCGAACCTTATCCAGTCTGGTAAGCTTTTTATTCAGTCCCTGGATCACTGCTACTGTCACAATAAAATCTGTCAGATACACAGCATACAAAACTGCTATCACAATCCATTCCCAGGTTGCAGGTGCATGTAACGCATGTGCCTCTACATACTTCTGGAAAACTTTTACTACCATAACGATAGCCAGTCCCCAGATCAGAGAAAACTCCAGGCAAATGTAGCCATGAAAATTAAAGGGTTTATCTGAATAATCCCACCATCTTGCGTGGAAACACACATCCAGCAGCCAGCCTGCAACCAGCTCCACCGCAGTTGCCAGAACAATTCCAAACACAAAAATCATTCCATCACTCATCTGACGCCCGCTGCCCTGAATTGTATTGAGCAAAGCAAAAACAGAAAGCACCCCAAATCCATATACCGGGCAGACCGGTCCATTCAGGAAACCTCTGTTTATAACTTTTCCCAACGCTACTGCATGAAAAATAACTTCAACAACCCAGCCGCCAAAAGAATAAATAAGAAAATACAGACATATCTGAAAATACGTCATTCCACAAATCATTCGTTGCTCCTCCTTGCTTTCATCAAACCACTTTTCATATCCCATTATCACAGTTCAAACAGAAAACTTACCTGATTCAGTTAAACTTACCCTAGAGTGTGTCTGAAAAATCATTCCCGCAATCTGCACGCCCCACTTTGCGGGATATTTCACCCAAATTCAGTTGCCGTAGCCCGCTACGGCGCCCTCATCCGGGCAAAATATCACACAAATTGTGACGCACATCTTGCAGAAAGCCTTTTTCAGACACGCTCTAGACTGTTTTGTAATGTACTGATCAGTTCCTCTATAACAATTGGTTTGGATAGAAATCCATCCATACCACATGCCAGTGCTTTCTTTCTGTCTTCGTCAAAAGCATTGGCAGTCATGGCAAGGATCGTAATTCCCGCCAGTGCCGGATCATCCAGTGAACGGATCTGCTCAGTAGCCTCATATCCGTTCATTACAGGCATCTGCACATCCATAAGCACCAGATCATAATCACCTGGTCTTGAATTCTTAACCTTCTCCACAGCCTCTGCTCCATCTTCCGCTGTATCAACCCGAAAACCATATTCACTAAGGAGCGCTACTGCAATTTCACTGTTCAGTTCATTATCTTCCACAAGCAGTATGCGCCTGCCTCTGAAATCTGAATCTGCTGCTGGAAGAATATTATCATCTGCCCCGGCCTGCTTCTGGCCGATAGCAGCCATCAGAGTCTCTCTGATATCTGACATAAACATAGGTTTGGCACAGAATGCAGTCACCCCTGCTGCCCTGGCTTCCACTTCAATATCTGACCAGTCATAAGCAGTCAGGATAATGATCGGCGTATCGTCACCAAGACTACGGATCTGACGGGTAACTTCAATGCCGTTCATATCAGGCAGACGCCAGTCAATAATATAAGCGTGGAATGCATCTCCCATTTCCACAGACTGCCGTGCGCGGAGAACAGCCTCCTTACCGGAAAGTGTCCATTCTGAACGCATTCCAACCTTCACAAGCATCTTAGTCACACTGTCACAGGTATTGAAATCATCGTCTACTACCAATGCTTTCAGACCTTCCAGCTCTGCGATTTTCTCTATACGGTGGTTCTCAGGCTGGATCCGTAATGGCAAACGGATAATAAATTCAGTACCTTTGCCCTGTTCTGTCTGAACCTCAATGGTTCCGCCCATCATATCCACGATATTCTTGGTGATAGCCATACCCAGTCCTGTACCCTGAGTCCTGCTTACAGTGGAAGTCCGCTCTCTCTCAAAAGGAGAAAAGATCTTCTGTACAAATTTCTGACTCATGCCGATTCCGTTATCCTTTACCCGGATTTCGTACAGTTCACAGCCTCTCTGTGTACCCGGATACTCTCTCAGCCGGACAGAAACGGTTCCGCCTGCAGGAGTAAACTTGATCGCATTGGACAAAAGATTCAGCAGTACCTGATTCAGCCTGGTCTTGTCACAATAAACATCCTCATTGGTAACATCCATGACATCCATGTAAAGCTCTAACTGTTTCGCATGGATCTGTCCGCTGATAATGGTTTTCAGATCATGAAGAACCTCTGACAGACTGACTTCCGTCTCTTCCAGATGGATTTTCCCGCTCTCAATACGGCTCATATCCAGGATATCATTGATCAGTGAGAGCAGATGATTACTGGAGGAAAGAATCTTACCCAGATAATCCCGAACCCTTTCTTTATCATCAATGTTGCTTACAGCCAGTGTGGTAAAACCAATAATCGCATTCATTGGTGTCCGGATATCGTGAGACATATTGGAAAGGAAGGTGCTCTTTGCCTTGTTTGCAGTCTCCGCAGCGCGAACCGCCTCAGAAAGGGCCTGATTCATTTTTCTGTCAGAGGTACGATCTGACAGAACCAGGATATATTTCTTTTTCCCGTTTACCTCGCTGCCCATTGCAACGTTATGAAACCAGCGTTGTTCTCCGGTTTTCTGATGAACATATTCAAAATCCCATTCCTGCTGTTCATGAACCTGGATTTCTTCCAGATAATTCTTCTCCGGATCTTCAACGTCCCCGGGATGCAGTTTTCCAAGGACACAAATATCTTTACGAATCTGTTCTACTGTAATTCCCAGCAGTTTTTCCACATTGGGACTGACGTAATCTGCCTGATATGTTTTTGCATCCAGCATCAGGAAAACGTCATCTACATTCATTGAAAGCTTTTGAAACAGTTCGTCCCTGTACAGGATCTCCGTATCCTTTCTCTTCAGATTTACCCTGTTTTTCCGGAGAATAATTCCAATAAAAAGGCCGGCAATACACACCGCTACTGCACTTACAAGCAGCACAGTGCTACGCTGCAGAACATTCATACTTGCATTGACGATATCAGCCTGGACAAGTCCCAGAAAGATCCAGTCCTGAGGTTTGGATTTCTCATAGACCAGATAGTAATCCTCTCCATCCAGATTTATCAGCATTGCATCTGTATGTCCTTCCTTAAACTCTTCTGAGAGTTTAAGAATCTCTTTTTCAGACATATTGGAATGTTCTCTCAGAATCCCAAAGAAATTATACACCTCTCCCCATGCCTCAGAAGAATGATCCACAACAACACGGCCATCCGGATGAACCACATAACTCTGGGCATTTCCATTGAAAGCAGAAATATTCAGCACATTTACGATATCGGAGTTTTCATAGGCAATGGCAATTGCATCATATTCAAAGCCCTGATAACTTCCATGAGGCCTGGGAGTGGCAAAAACAAGGAGCTGGGATTTTCCGGGAACTGTTGCATTGGTTATCACATCATTTCCCTGCCGGATCTCATCTTCAATATTTTCCTGTAATCCCAGATAGCCGGTTTCACCTGTTGCCATCTTATAGTTCCCGTCCGCTGACAGGAAATAAAAATCTAAAAAGCCTGCATCTTCCTGTGCTTTCTCTATATACTCACGAATTTCACTTTCATCGGAAGTGTTCTGCAGATATTCCCCCCATATATGGAGATAAGTCAGATTCTTATTTGTCAGCTCACTCAGCATATTATCAGACTGATGAAAAATTTCTGTCAGGTGAGAAACACTTTCCTCATAAACAGTCTTCGATACAAACCCCAAATATCGGAAAACAGTCAAAAGGATTCCAACGAATACGGCAATAAAGACTGCTGTCTTTAATCGTTTTCTCACAACCCGCTTCTTTCTGTTTGTATTATGATTTTTAACATCCATTCTTCTCACCTCAGAGTAATGTAGTCTTCAGGCTCTGCAAGAATGGCATTACCATCTGATACATATGTTGTCCAGGTATCTTCCACAGGGGTATCCCCTCCATCAAATACAATATTTTCCTCTGCCGCATAAACATCCATATATTGTGGTGCTGCAAGGCAGGTCACAGTAAAAGCATCCTTGTCCTGAATCTGTTTTCCATCCTTTGTAACTTTACTCAATGTATAACCATTATCCGTTTCCTTGACTTCTACAGAAATACCACTGAACACAGGCAGAGAGCCGCGGTTAAAGGGGATAAATCCTCCCTGGTAGCCTTCTACGAAGTTTCTGACCGTTTCCTTCAGTTCTGCCCCGCTCATCTCACTGCTGTAAGCGGAAAGCTCGTTTGGCATAATCATGTTGCCTGCCATTTTTTCTGTATAACCGGCCTTCAGTACATTTCCTGTAAAGCTGTTTCCTGTTGCAATCAGCACATCCGTCCCATAAATACCGCGCAAAGTGTTTGCCATAACAGAATAGGCTTCATTGCCTCCGCTGGTATGGAAACGATTGGAATAAGTTTTCTTTGAATCCAACACAATATCCTCAGAAGTGGATTTTTCTTCAAGAAGCTGGGAATTAAATGACTGATAAGCCTGCTCTGCATTATATTCTCCTGAGATCATCTTAGACACCACATCCCTGGAAATGGAAAAAAAGTCATTTGACGCAATACGGATATACATATGGTTTTCTTCGATCACAGGTTTCACATCCTTCAGATATTCCGTAAGCCGGAAATCCACATCCTGGCTATAGCTTAACAGATCCTGCCCATCATAAATGATCCGGTTCTGCGCATCCTCTGAAAGCATTGTGTTCAGTACCTTCATTGCTTTCTGCCGACGTGTTTCATCCTTTGTCAGGTCACGGTTTAAAGCTATCTGGAAATATGGTGTAGTCATCAGCCACTTTTCGCCGTTCTGCTGAAAGAATGGCAGGAATGTTGTGTTAATGCCCTGATCCTGGAACATTTTTACACCGGCAGAACTGCCGAAATACATGGCAAGCTTACCACTTTTGTACATCTCAACCACATCATCATAATTCATATCCAGATCATCCTGGCTCAGCCCTGTATCCTGAATAAACTGCTCCATACGTTCAAAAGCCTCCGGCCAGACGGTACTGTCCAGACCTTCTCTCTTTGTATTGTCCGGGTCACTGTAGATGGTACGCCACTTACGTCCATCCACAGAAGACAGCTCTGATGCAGACAGACCCTGCAGTGTTTCCATACAGGTATAATCATAGTAATAGTCTGCAGTAAACCCACGGATACCCACCTCATCAAATGCCTGGCAGGCAGAAACGAAGCTTTCATAATCCGTTGGAAGAGGAATATCATACTTTTCAAAAAGATCTTTGTTCACTACAAAGCCATGGGCATCTGCACACACAGGAAGCCAGTTTACGCTGCCATCCTGATTTCTGAAACTGTTAAGGTATGTATCATAGACAGCACCTGCAGCATTGGTTGTGGAAAGATCCATCAGACTGTCCTTCAGGGGACTTGCATCATGGAGGGAAAACCTGCAGCAGGTTATAATATCCGGTAATCCGCCGTTTTCATCCAGAAAACGATAGAAATCCAGATTATTATTGCCTACTACAAATTCAATGTTGATATCCGGGAGCTGTTCCTGGATGTATGATGCATATTTTTCATACAGACTTGTGGTCCATAAATACACTGTGATGGTTTCTGCGTCTTCTTTTTCCGCACTTTTCCCGCCACAGCCAGACAGAAGTGACATAACCGTCACCATCACCAAAAGTACAGAAACTAACTTGTTCCATTTTTTCTTTTTCATTATAACTTCTCCCTCTGATTGCGTTTTACTAACTCATTGATCACTTTTACTAATAATTTCCCATCAACAGGCTTGGCAATATGTTCATCCATTCCTGCTTCCTTTGCTCTCATTTTGTCCTCAGTAAACGCGTTTGCTGTCATGGCAACGATCGGTATCACTTTTGCATCCTCTCTGTCCAGAGAGCGGATCATCTTTGCTGCTTCATATCCATTCATGACAGGCATCATAATATCCATAAGAATAACATCAAATTCTCCAGGTCTGTTTTTTCTGAATATGTCAACAGCCTTCTGTCCATTCCATGCTTTTGTCACCACAGCGCCTTCATTCTGAAGCACAAATTCTGCAATCTCCATATTCAGCTCATTATCCTCTGTCAGAAGAACATGGAGCCCCTGGATAGAAGTTTCTGTTTTTTCTTCCGTTTCAGTCCTGTCCTTCATATCTGCATCAATCTGGAATGGAATCCGGATTACAAATGTAGTCCCTGTGCCTTCTTTACTTTCAAAGGAAATGGTTCCGCTCATTTTTTCCACCAGTTTTTTTGTGATTGGCATTCCAAGTCCTGTTCCGGCGAATTTTGTGCGGCTTCCTGCATGTTCCTGTGCAAATGGTTCAAAAATGCGTTTCTGGAATGCCTCTGTCATTCCGATCCCGGTATCTCTGCAGACAAATTCCAATGTGGTCATTGCTGTCTGTTTCGATGGGATTTCCCGACAGCTGATATAGACATATCCGTTTTCTTTGTTATATTTCACCGCATTGGACAGAATATTCATCAGGATCCGTTTCACATGCACCGGACTTCCAATAAGATTCCAGTGTGTAACTTCTTTCTCTTCCCAAAGGATCCGGATATTCTGCTCCGCAGCCATCTGTTCGATCACACCCAGTATTTCCTCAGAAATACTGTTCAGATTAAATGGGATTTCTTCCAGAATCACTTCATCTGATTCCAGTTTGCTCATGTCCAGAACCTCGTTTATCAGTTCCAGCAACAGATGGGATGCCTCTTTGATCTTTGCCCTGCATTCCGTCTGTTTCTTCATATCCTCTGCATAATGGTCTGCCACATCGATCATACCGCAGATTCCATTGATCGGTGTCCGGATATCATGGCTCATTCGCTGTAGAAACTCGGTTTTTGCCTCATTGGCTGCTTCTGCTTTTTTTGCTGCTCTCAGAAGTTCTGCTTTATATTTTTCATCTTTTTCCTGTTCCTGTTTCCGGTGTGCCAGATCCGCTCTGTATCCCCAGAAGCAGAATATACCGAATATGAGTAAATAAAGAAAAACGACAGCTGTTATACTTAGCGGCAGGTTACGGAATACTTCTGTATCCGGAAGATATGCGTAGATATAATAATCACGCTGCTTAAGCATGATTCCATAACATCCGGTTCCTTCCTTCCTCAAATGATAGATATGCTGACTGTCTGTATGCTTTTTCATTGCCTGAACAACTTCGTTGTCGGCTGTATTCTGCCCCAGCAGACTCTCATCATTGCTGGCAACAACAATCCCATCGTCTGCAACAATAACCGTTCCATCTTTCTGGATACTATAACCATTTAAAAGCCCTTGTATCGTCAGTGTATAGTTTCTGGCAAATTCAGGAGGTGTGTAATAGTAGATTGCCACAATACCCGGTGCATCTTTTCTGGCACAGGCTGCAATATCAATATAGGATCCGTCTTCCCTGGTAAACCGTTCCGAATAAGATCTTTCTTCATATCCGGCAAAATCCATGATAATGTCCTTTTGCAGATATGCCGTAATCTCACCGGTCAGAGACTCATCCATGCTGTATTCGCAGTCCGTCTTTCCAACTGCATCCAGCACAAGGATACCATCCACCCAGAGAGTCTGAAGATTTTCTTTCAGGAACTCCTGGCTCAGATGACCGCCGTTTTCTATTTCCATATCGATATTCGTACTCATCTGTCTGGCACTTTCAATCGCACGGAGGAGACTTTTGGATTCCGAAGATTCATTATAATGGGTATAGGTGGAACACTGCACTTTGACATAATTTACAATCTCTACCATTCTTTTCTCTGCTTCCGCTTTCTCCGTATGAAAGAAATAAAACAGAGAAACTACAGCCACACAGATTCCAATCAGACCACCGAACAGCTGGATTCGTTTTTCTTTTTTCTTTCTCTTAATATCCAAGATCATCCACCTCCAGATACTTCTGGGGATCATCCAGATATTTTTTAATAATTTTCAGGGAGGTGCCATCCTGACGCATTTCTTCCAGCGTCTGATCCATCTGCTCACAGATTCCCCTGTCATCCTCTTTTGCAAAAGCAACACCTATCCCGACGACCATCAGTGGCTCTTCCAGGATACGGAAGCTTGCGTCATAATCTTTCATGTACTGGACAATGGATTCCTCATGTGCAGCAACTGCGTCCACATATCCTTTTCCCAGAAAAGTATAGATCAGTTCCCTGTGCCCAAGACTGATCAGATTTCCCAGTTTGGGGATTCTCTCATCTGTCCGGTTCAGAAAGATACCTTCCGGTTTGGTTGTGGATTGGACGGCAAGGTTCTTTCCCTCCAGGTCACTTAGTTTATAGATATCACTGCTCTCATTTACAGCAACTACCTGGCGACTTGCTATGTACGGTCCTGCCCAGCGGTAATCGTCAAGGCGGCCTTCCATGGAAAAACAGCCCATAATACAGTCGATCTCTCCGCTTTCTACCAGTTCTTTTTTCTTCTCCCAGTTGATCTGGACAACATCCACCTGATACCCCATTCTTCTGAAAGCTTCTGTAGCCAGTTCCACATCAATTCCTGTGGGGATTCCATCTTCATTCAGATAATTGTATGGCGGATAACTGTCACTGCCCAGGGTGATAACGGGCTTTTCCCTTTCTTTTTTAGTGATATTTGTGTTTTTGCACCCTGCCAGGGATGCCGCTATAATTCCCACAAGCAGAATGCCTGCAATCACTCTTTTTCCTTTCATCTTTTCTCCATTCCTGCTGTTCTTCTCTATTTTCCATCAAAATTTAACCGAATCAGGTAAGTCCCCTGCGGAGGTTTCGAAGATCCGCTTGAAGACAAAAAAAGTTCCTTGTAAAAAATTTTTACAGGAACTTTTTCCATAATACCCATTTAACATTTACCTTTTATTATTACTGAGGCATGATGCAACCGGCTGGCATGGCCAGATTTCAATCTGACTTTAGCTCCTTCTGGCTTTGCGTCCCGGCTTTTCAACCGGCTTGCTAATAAATATGCCATAAAAAAATCTTTTTTTATTATAGCACTCATACTATATCATGTCTATAAGAAAATATGTTACTGTTCACAGCAACACGCTTCGCAATGCACAGAATTTATGCTAATCGCATAAATTCGCGCAGTATGTCTCGGGTTTTCTGTGACCTTCGCTCACAAAAAACACCTCGCGGGATATTGCCAGTGAACCAATGGTATTTAGATAATCTATACCCTTAGTTAGTCTTAAGGGTCTAACAAAAAGATTACAAAAGCCTTGACTTT